>JBFLYF010000165.1:0-6970 GCA_040756795.1 Pseudomonadota bacterium | reverse complement strand
CTCTCCGGCGGCCAGTGCCAGCGCGTCGCGATCGCGCGCGCCATGTCGATGCGCCCCGCGGTGATCCTCGCCGACGAGCCGACCGGCAACCTCGACCGCCACACCGGGCAGGACGTGATGGCGGTGCTCGAGCGCGTGCACCAGAGCGGCGGGGCGCTGGTGGTGGTAACGCACGACCCCGAGATCGGCGCGCGCGCGAGGCGCCGGCTGCGCATGATCGACGGCGCGGTGGTGAGCGACGAGAAGAGCTCATGAGATCCGCCGACACGCTGGAATTCGCCTGGCGCGTGGTGCGCGGCTACCGCTCGCGCACGCTGCTCATCCTGCTCGCGATGGGCATCGGCGTCGCGGCGGTGGTGGCGGTGAGCTCGCTCGGCGAAGGCGCGCGCCTGTACGTGGTGAACCAGTTCGGATCGCTGGGAACGAATCTGGTGAGCGTGCTGCCGGGCAGGAGCGAGACCGCGGGCGCGATGCCGGGGGTGCTGCTCGGGCGCACGCCGCGGGACCTCAACATCGACGATGCGCTCGCGCTGAAAAGGAGCCCCGCGGTGCGGCGCATCGCGCCGCTCATCGTCGGCGCGGGCGACATCCGCGCCGGCGCGCTCCGGCGCGAGGCCCCGGTGCTCGGCTCGACGCGCGAGCTGGTGGCGATCCGCAGCATGGAGCTCGCGCAGGGGGAGTTCCTGCCCCAGCTGGACCCGCGCGACAGCCTGCAGGTGGCCGTGCTCGGCGCCAAGCTCGCCGCGGAGCTGTTCCCGGGACGCGCGCCGCTCGGCGAGTGGCTGCGCATCGGCGACCGGCGCTTCCGCGTGATCGGCGTGCTCGCCTCGCAGGGCGAGTCGCTCGGCTTCAACACCGACGAGCTCGTGATCGTGCCGCTCGCTTCCGCGCAGCAGCTGTTCAACACCGAGGCGCTGTTCAGGATCCTGGTCGAGGCGAAGAGCCGCGAGAGCATCCTGCCCGCCAAGGCCGACATCGAGGAGATCCTGCGCGAGCGCCACGAAGGCAAGCGCGACGTCACGGTGATCACGCTGGACGCGGTGCTCGCCACTTTCGACCGCATCCTGCGCGCGCTCACGCTCGCGGTCGGGGGGCTCGCCGCGATCAGCCTCGCGGTCGCGGGCATCCTGATCATGAACGTGATGCTGATCTCGGTCACGCAGCGCCGGCGCGAGATCGGGCTGCTCAAGGCGCTCGGCGCGACCGGCGCGCAGATCCGGCTCGCCTTCTTCACCGAGGCGGTGCTGCTCGCGCTCGGCGGCGCGGCCGTGGGGCTCGCCGCGGGCAGGATCGGGCTGGCGCTGCTCGGCCAGGCCTACCCCGACATCCCGTTCACGCCGCCGTGGTGGGCGCTGATTGCCGCGCCGGCCGTGGCGGTGGCGACCTCGGTCGTCTTCGCGGTCGCGCCGGCGCGCCGCGCCGCGCGCCTCGACCCGGTGAGGGCGCTGTCGCAGCGCTAGCCCGATGACGCCCGCCGATTTCACCGCGTTCACGCTCGGTTCGCTCGCCTCGCACCGCTTGCGCACCCTGCTCACCGCGCTCGGCATCGCGGTGGGCGTGGCGGCGGTGATCCTGCTCACCTCGATCGGCGAGGGGCTGCACCGCTTCGTCATCGCCGAGTTCACCCAGTTCGGCACCAACAGCATCAGCGTGACGCCCGGGCGCATCCAGACGCACGGCGCCTCGCTCGGGTCGGTCAACACCGTGCGGCCGCTCTCGATCGAGGACGCGATCGCGCTCAGGCGCGCGCCGCACGTCCTGGTGACCGATCCGGTGGTGCAGGGCAACGCCGAGGTGGTCTACGCGGGCAAGAGCCGGCGCGTCACGCTCTACGGCGTCGGCCCGGACTCGACGCGCGCCTTCAACACGCGCGTGGCGAGCGGCGAGTTCCTGCCGCCCGACGACATGCGCGCGGCGCGCGCCCACGTGGTGCTCGGCTCGAAGGTGGCGAAGGAGTTCTTCGGCGCCGAAAGCCCGCTGGGAGCGCGCCTGCGCGTGGGCGGCGAGCGCTTCCGGATCGTCGGCGTGATGGAATCGAAGGGCCAGGTGCTCGGCTTCGACCTCGACGACACGGTGTTCATCCCCACGGCGCGCGCGCTCGACATGTTCAACCGCGAAAGCCTGCAGGAGATCCACCTCACCTACGAGCCGACCGCGCCGCTCGCCGAGGTGGAGGCGGGAATCAAGCGCATCCTCGTCGCGCGCCACGGCGGCGAGGACTTCACCGTCACGCCGCAGCAGAAGATGCTGGAGGTGTTCGGCACGGTGCTCGACGCGATCACCTTCGCGGTGGCGGCGATCGGCGCGATCTCGCTCGTGGTGGGCGGCGTGGGGATCCTCACCATCCTCACCATCGCGGTCTCCGAGCGCACGAGCGAGATCGGCCTCCTGCGCGCGGTCGGCGCCACCCGCCGCTCGGTATTGCTGCTCTTTCTCGGCGAGGCGGCGCTGCTCGCCGCGATCGGCGGCGCAGCCGGCCTCGCGATCGGCCTGGCGGTCGCGGGCGCGCTCAAGCTCGCGCTGCCGGCGCTGCCGGTGCACACGCCCTGGCTCTACGCGCTGCTCGCCGAAGGCGTCGCGGTCGCGGTGGGGCTCGCCGCGGGCGTGCTGCCGGCGCGCCGCGCCGCGCTGCTCGACCCGCTTGAGGCATTACGTAGTGAATAGGGGGTTTTCTCGTTCCCCCAAAGAAATCAAAGTCCTTTGGCGAAATCTGACTCCAAAAACAGTTGCCGTCTGAGGGCGTGGAAGCGCTGCTGCAGCTCCTCGCCCGAGGCGGCGCCCATGTTCACGACCGCGTAGCGATAGCTGCCGAGCCACTTCATCTCGTTGGCGAGCGACAGGCCGCGCTTGAGGTACAGCATGAGGCGCGCATCCGGGTACTCGAGCCGCACGCGCTCGAGCTGCGCCGGCGTCGGATCGGCGCCGAGCGGCCGGCCGTCGAACTTGCGCAGCGCGAAGCTCGCCGCGGCGCGGTACTTGGGCTTGCCGCGCTCGAGGCTCGGCGCCTCGCCCGTGGCGAGCTCGAGCAGCATGCGGTAGGGATTGACGCCGTCGACCCACTCGTAGAACACCGCCAACTGGGAGGCCATGCGCGGGTTGATCTCGATCACGCGGATCGCGCCCGTGGCCGCGTCCCAGGCGAATTCCATGTTGAAGAAGCCGTGCCGGTAGCCGATCCCGGCGAGCACGCGCGCCGCGAGCGCCGCCATGCGTGCCTGCACCTGCGCCGGCACGCGCGAGGGATATTCGAAGCTGCGGAAGGCGCAGGTGCCGGGGAACAGGTTCTCGTCGATCACGCCGAGCGCGCTCACCCTGCCTTCGTGCACGTAGCCGTCCAGGCTCACCTGGTGGCCGGCAAGCACCTCCTCGGCGATCATATGGTGCGCATTGATCGTGTAATCGGTGTACCAGGGCAGCAGGTCGTTGAACGGCTTCACCAGCCGCTTGATCACATACTTCTCGAAAGGCCAGAAATCGAGGTGGCGGCGCAGCTCGGCGAAGCTGTCGACGCGCCGCGCGAGCACCGAGAACGTGGCCTTGACGGGCTTGACGAAGCAGGGCAGCTCGAACGGGAACGCCTCGCGGCTGCGCACCGTGTAGGGGAAGGCGGCGAAGCGCGGCGAGGCCTCGGGCGCGGCCTCGGCGATCGCCTTGCGCGCGTAGAACTTGTGCTGCGCGGTGAGCACCACGCGCGGGTCGGTGCCCGGCAGCCCCAGGCGCTCGGCCACCACGGCGGCGATCAGGGCGCCGAAATACTCGTTGTTGCTGAACACGCCGTCGATGCGCTCGCGCCGGTAGCGCCTCACCACCTCCTTGACGAAGCGGAACACGTCGAAGGTCGCCAGGCGCAGGTTGTCCGGGAACCGGAACAGGTCGAAGCCCGCGTACACGAAGCGGTAGCGCCCGGCGTACTCCGGCCGGCTGAACTCGAGCCGGTCCCACTCCTTGGGGAAGAGGACGAGGATCTTCTTCATCGAGGCTCTGTACGCCCGGGAACAGTCGCCGCATGCGCGCTATTCCTTACGCGATGTGGGATAAACTGCGCGGCTTTGATTCCAAAGGGGAAGCGGTGATCGACCTGTACACCTGGAGCACGCCGAACGGTCGCAAGGTCTCGATCATGCTCGAGGAATGCGGCCTCGCCTACCGGGTGCACCCCGTCGACATCGGCAAGGGAGACCAGTTCAGGCCCGAGTTCGTCTCTCTCAGCCCGAACAGCAAGATCCCCGCGATCCGCGATGCCGATGGCCCCGGCGGCAGGCCGTTCGCGCTTTTCGAATCCGGGGCGATCCTGATTTACCTGGCGGAGAAAACCGGGAAATTCTTCGATCGGGAAAATCGCTACCCGATCCTGCAGTGGCTCATGTTCCAGATGGGCGGCGTCGGGCCGATGTTCGGCCAGGCGCACCACTTCATGCGCGCGAAAAAGGACGAGATTCCCTACGGCAGCGAGCGCTACGGCAAGGAGGCGAGGCGCCTCTACGCGGTGATGAACGCGCATTTCGGCGAGCACGAGTACTTCGCCGGCGGCTACTCGATCGCCGACATCGCGACCTACCCCTGGGTGGCGCGCCACGAATGGCACCGCGTGGACCTTGCCGAGTTTCCCCACGTCAAGCGCTGGTTCGACGCGCTCTCGGCGCGCCCGGCGGTCGCCAGGGGCATGGCGGTGCCCTCCTAGATGGAGCTGGAGATTCTTTCCCGGCAGGCGCGGGCGGCGCCCGGCAGGACGCCGCTGCTTTTCGTGCACGGCGCCTACGTCGGCGCCTGGTGCTGGGCCGAGCACTTCCTCGACTGGTTCGCCGCGCGCGGCTTTGCGGCGCACGCCGTGTCGCTGCGCGGCCACGGCGCGAGCGCCGGGCGCGAGCGGCTGGACGAATTCGGGCTCGCGCACTACGCCGAGGACCTGGCGCGCGCCGCCGCCGGCCTGCCCGCGCCGCCCGTGCTGGTGGGCCACTCGATGGGCGCGCTGGTGGTGCAGAAGTATCTGGAGAGGGAAACCGCGCCGGCGGCGGTGCTCGCATGCCCGGTGCCCGCCTACGGGCTGATGCCCTCGGCCATGGCGCTGGCGTGGACCCGGCCCGCCCTTTATCTTGGAATTCAGACCCTGGCCGCCGGCAGGAGCGCTTCGCTCGAGGTGCTCGCCGAGGCGATGTTCGCCGGCGATCTGGAACCGGAAACCCTGGCGCACGTGCTGCGCCGCATGCAGCGCGAGTCGCGCCGCGCGCTCATCGACATGTCGGGCTGGGGCCTGCCGCTGCCCTGGCGCAACGGCCGCCCGCCGACGCTCGTGCTCGGCGCCGGCGAAGACGCGCTCATCGGCTGCGCGGAAGCGCGCGCCACGGCGGCGGTGCTCGGCGCCGAGTACCTCGAGCTCGACGCGCTCGGCCACGCCATCATGCTCGATGAGCGCTGGGAGAGCGCGGCGCAGGCGATCCTCGGCTGGCTCGAGGCGCGCGGCTGCTAGCGCCTAGCGGCGCGCGTAGCGCGCAAGGAAGGAGTTGATCTCCTCGATCCTGAGCTGCGGCTCGCCGGGCACGGGCCGGGTGCCGACCACGCGGTTCATCCATTCCATGTTCTTCTGCATGCGCGTCACCACCGCGGGCCAGTCGCGCGCGCGGTGGCGGCGCGGATCGGGCAGCGCGTGGCACTGGTTGCAGGCGAGGCGGAAGGACTCGCCCGAGGGCGCATTCACTTCCGGGTATTTCTTCGGATCGAGCGGCTTCTGCGCGTGCCGGCGCAGGTAGGCGACGATCGCTCTCTTCTCCTCCGGCGCCGGCGCCTCGACGCCGGCCATCATCTCGAACATCAGCCTTCCCAGGTTGCCCTTGCCTTGCATGCGCAGCACCATGCGCTCGACGACCGAGGGCCAGCGCCTCGCCTCGTGCATCGCGGGGTTGGCGAGGTTGTGGCACTGCACGCAGTACTTCAGCGTCAGGCGCGCGCCGCGCGAGGCGGGCTGGGGCAGCATCCGCGCCTCGAATCCGGGGGGCAGGATGCGCTCGAGGAACGGCCCGTAGGGACTTTCCGACCAGCGCTTGCGCGCGGCTTCGGCTTCATCGCTTTTCGCGGTTGCCGAAAAAAGCAATAACAACAAGGCAAAGCTAAAGCGCATGCAAGCGATTTCCGCTCGAGAACCCGGTCAAAGCCCGCTCTACGCCGCGTCCGACCGCGAGCACCTTGAAGAGCTCGCCCATCTCCGTGGGCGCGAGCAGCTTCTGCGCGCCCGCGGCGACCGGCAGGTAACGCGCGGCATCGGCCGGGTCCGCTTCGGCGAGCAGGTCGGTGATGCCGCAGTTGACGAGGAACCGCGCCTGCGAGGCGAAGCCGAGGACCTCGAGTCCGCCCTCGGCCGCGGCGCGCGCGAGCGCGCTGAAGTCGACGTGCGCGGTAATGTCCTGCAGCCCGGGCAGGAAGAACGGGTCGCCGTGCGCGCGGTGCCGGTAGTGGCAGGCGAGCGTGCCCATCGAGCGCTGCGGGTGGAAGAACTCGCGCTCGGGAAAGCCGTAGTCGACGACGAGCAGCGCGCCGCGCTCGAGCAGGCGCGCGAGCGAGCGCATCCAGGCGCGCGCGAACAGCGCGAGCTCGCTCTCGTAGCGCCCGGACGGCGGCAATTCGACTGCAATCCGTCTTGAATTGAACAAGACATCTCCGGTCGCGGGTCGTTCCGACCAGGCAAGTTGATTTTCATTGACACAAACCCCCCGCTCGACGATGCCGGCGCGCGTCCAGGTCACCGCGTGGACCGGCATCGCGTCGACCACCTCGTTGGCGAGCATCACGCCGCGAAACGAGGGCGGCAGGCGATCGAGCCAGCGCACGCGATCGCCGAGGCGCTGCCGTTGGCGTTGTTTCATTTCGGAACTCGTTTCCAGGACGAGGTATGGAACCGAAAGCTCCTGCAGCATGACCTCGGCAAGCGCCCCGGAGCCTGCGCCGAACTCGAGCACCGACTCGCCCGGCTCGAGCA
>JBFLYF010000164.1:0-6975 GCA_040756795.1 Pseudomonadota bacterium | reverse complement strand
GGACGAACGCTTCGTCTCGGTGCACGTCAGGGACAAGGGCCAGTTCATCTTCTCGGCGTGCTCGCACGCCGGCTTGATCAACGTCCTGAAGCACGCACGGGCGCTGTTTCCCGAGGTGCCGCTCTACGGCGCGATGGGCGGCCTGCACCTTTCGGGGGCCACCGAGAAGATCATTCCGGACACCGTGCGCGACCTGCAGTCGTTCGGGCTCAGGCTCCTCGCGCCGGGGCACTGCACCGGATGGCGGGCGCTGGCGGCCATGGCGCGCGTGTTCGGCGACGAGCTCGTGCCGTCGGCGGTCGGCAAGAAGTACGTGATCTGAAGCGCGTCACTCCTTGCCCGAGCGCCAGATGCCGTACAGGATCCACATGCTGTTGACGAACGCGATCAGGTAGCCCGCGAAGCCGAGCACGCCGAGCACCGGAATGCCCAGGAGCCGCGGGCCCTCCTCCACGGTGAGCACGATCGCCGAGCCGATCACGAGCGAGGCGGTCATGATGCCCATCGTCACGCGGTCCACCGTGCGGTCGAGCTGGCGGCCGAAATGGTCGAGGCGCTTGAGGTCCAGGTCGATGCGCATCTTGCCGCGGCGCGCCTCGCGCAGCAGCCGCGCCAGGTCGCGCGGCACGCTGGTCGCCACGCTGAAGAAGTCCGCGAGCGCGCCGCGCCCGCGGCGCACGATCTCGGCGGGCTGGTAGCGCTCGCGCAGCGCGCGCCGCAGGATCGGCGTCAGGTGCTCGGTGATGTGGAAGTCCGGATCGTTCTGGCGCCCCAGGCCCTCGAGCGTGATGAGCGCCTTGAACATGAGCGAGAGGTCCGAGGGCAGCACGATCGAGTGATCGCGCACGATCGCCGCGAACTGCCGGATCGCGGCGCCGATGCGGATGTCCTTCAGCGGCACGCCCTCGTAGTCGAACACCATCTCGTTCACGTCGGCGGCGAGCCTGCCCTCGTCGACCCAGGCGTCGCCCGCCCAGTCGAGCAGCACCTCGAGCATCGGCTCCTCTTCCATGCGCGCGAGCCCCGCGAGCAGGTCGACCACCTGCCTGCGGCGCAAGGTCGAGAGCCGCCCCACCATGCCGAAGTCGATCAGCACCATGCGCTCGCCGGGCAGGAAAAAGACGTTGCCCGGGTGCGGATCGGCGTGGAAGAACCCGTCGAGCAGGATCATCTTGAGGAAGGCGTCGGCGCCGATCCTGGCGAACGCGCGCCGGTCGAGGCCCGCCGCTTCGATCGCGGCGGCGTCGGTCCCCGGGATGCCCTCGATGTGCTCCTGCACCAGCAGCGTGTCGCTCGTGTACTCGGGGTAGATGCGCGGGATGACGATGTGCGGGTCGCCGGCGAAGTTCTGCGCGAAGCGCTCGATGTTGCGCGTCTCGGTGGCGAAGTCGGCCTCGCGCTCCAGCGAGCGCGCGAACTGCGCCACGATCTCCGCCGGGCGGTAGCGCCGCGCCTCGGGGATCTCGGATTCGATCATGTCGGCGACATGGCGCAGCAGCCGCAGGTCGGCGTCGATCTTGGCGCGCACCCCGGGGCGCCGCACCTTGAGGACCACGGGGGTGCCGTCCTGGAGCCTGGCGCGGTGCACCTGCGCGATCGAGGCCGCGGCGTGCGAGTGCGTGTCGATGTCGCGGAACACCCCGAAGGGCGAGCGCCCGAGCGCGCGCTCCAGGTCGGGCAGCAGCTCCTCGAACGGCACCGGCGGGACGTGGGCGTGCAGCTTCTCGAACTCGGCGATCCAGCGCGGCGGGAACAGGTCGACGCGCGTCGCCATCACCTGGCCGAGCTTGACGAAGGTGGGGCCGAGCTCCTCGAGCGCGAGCCGCATGCGCTCGGCGGGCTCGAGCTTCACCGACTCGAGCACCGCGCCCCGGTGCATGATGTGGCCGGCGCGCTCGAGCAGCGAGGCGAGGCCGATGCGCTGCACGAACTCGCCCAGCCCGTGGCGGATGAAGACCGAGGCGATCTCGTGCAGGCGCGGCAGCTCGCGCATCACGCCTAGGGTCTCGCGCAGCATGCGCGCGTCCTAGGGCCGGTCCTGCTTCGGCGGGTTCTTCTTCGGCTGGTCCTTCTTCGGCGGCTCCGTCTTCTGCAGGACGTCGGCCATGCCCGCGAGCACGCCGCTCGCCATCAGCGCGAAGCGGCTGCCGATCTCGGTGGCGGCGGCGACCCCGGCGAGCGCGATGTCGATCGAGGCGACCGAGAGTCGCTCGGCGATCTCGGTCATGGTCGAGCTCACGCGCCGCCCGGTCTCGGTGCCGCTGACGCGCGCCTCGTGCAGGATCCTGCGCATCTCGGGCGCGACCTTCTCGCTCGCCGCGTCGGCGACGTGGCCCACGGTGGAAAGGAAGTCGTCCTCCAGCTTGCGCAGGCTGGCGAGCGCGCCCTTCAGCTCCGAGTCGGAGAAGTCCCTGCCCGAGGCGACCATCTGGTTGAGCGCGGTCCGCGCCGCCTCCGCCGCGCCGGTGAGCGCCCCGTCCATGCCGCGAAAGGCGTCGCCGAGCGCCTGGCGCAGGTCGCTGCGGCTCTGCGAGGCGCCGAGCGCCGCGCCCTCGGCCACCGCGCGCACCGCCTCGCGGATGCCCTCGCGGTCGAAGCGCCGGCTGCGCAGCGCTTCCAGCGTCAGGTCGTGCATCCTGGCGCGGATGTCCACGCCCGAGCGCACCGATTCGCTCGCCTTGCCCTTGATGTCCTCGCCCGACGAGCTCCGTTCGTCCGCCATGTCGCGCTCCCCTCTCAAGGTGGCCCGGACCTGCTATGTTACCGCCGTGAACTCCGGGATGCGCATCGCCGTTCTGAGCACCCTCGCGCTGCGCGGCATCCTCGAGCAGTTCAAGCCGCGGCTCGAGCAGGCGCTCGGCGCGCGGCTCGAGTTCCGCTTCGGCGCCACGCAGGCGATCCTGAAGGAACTCGAAGCAGCTGACGAGCAGGCGTGGCCCGATCTCCTCGTCCTGACCGGGGAGGCCATGAAGCAACTGGAAGCGGGCGGCAAGGTCACCCATGTCCGGGTGCTCGGCAGCTCGGGGGTGGGGGTTGCGGTGCGCGCGGGCGCGCCGAAGCCCGACATCGGCACGCTCGAGGCGTTCAAGCGAGCGATCGCAGACGCAAACTCGGTCGCGCACTCCAAGGTCGGCGCGAGCGGGCTGTATTTCTCCGGGTTGATCGAGAGTATTCCTTTGAAAATCAAGAAACGGGTCGTCGTCGAGTCGGGTCCCGTGGGCCATGCCGTCGCTGCGGGCGAGGCCGAGATCGGCATCCAGCAGCTCTGCGAGCTCGCGCCGGTCGCCGGCATCGACATCGTGGGCGGGCTGCCCGAGCCGATCCAGCGCATGACCGAGTTCGCGGCCGGGGTGCCGGGAAACGCGAAGAACCCGCAGGGCGGCGCGGACCTCTTGAAGCAGCTCTGCTCGGAATCCGTGCGCGCCGCGATGCCTGCGGCGGGGATCAACCCCGCTTAAATCGGTCCAAGTACCCCCTCTTTCACCCGCACGCGGTCCCCCTCCTTCCACGACGGGTGCGTATCCTGGTGGAAGGTTTGCGTGCGGCCGTCATCGAACCGGACGCCGATCTCGAAGGTCTTTCCCTCGCGCGCCTTCTTCTCGATCATGTGGCCGGCCACCGCGCCGCCCGCGGCGCCGACCACGGTGCCCGCGGTGCGGTGGTCGCGCCCGCCGATCGAGCGCCCGAGCACGCCGCCCACCACGCCGCCCGCCACCGCGCCCAGGCCCGTCGCCTTGCCCGGCTTGTTGATCTCGCGGATGCCGGTGATCGTGCCGCAGTCGGGGCAGGCCGGCGCCGCGGCCGGCGCGGATCCGGGCTTGCGCGTCAGGATGTGCTGGATCAGCTTGTCGCTCACTCCGCCCTGCTTGAGCTTGACGAGCCCGTCGGGGCTCGTGTCGAAAGCGGGCTCGGCGGCGTCGATCGCCTGCATCACGGTCGCCTCGGCGAGCCCGCCCTTCACCATCTTGATCACGTCGTCGTTCGTCATCGGCGCCGCGAGCGCCGCGAGCGGCGCGCCGAGCAGAATCGCAACAAGAATTTTTCTCATCGAGCCCCCGGTGTCCTGCCGCGGATGCTACTCTATCCACGCATGCAGACGGATTACGTCCAGCGGTTCCTGTTCGAGAACCTCGACATCCGCGGGCGGCTGGTGTGCCTCACGGGCGCCTGGCGGCGCATGCTCGACGGCCGCGGCTACGCGCCGCACGTCGCCGAGCTGCTCGGGCACGCGACCGCGCTCGCCGCGCTGCTCGGCGCGAACCAGAAGCCGGCCGGGATCGGCGAAGGCCGCGTCAGCCTGCAGGTGCAGGGCTCAGGCCCGGTGAAGCTGCTGGTCGCCGACTGCACCGCCGGGCTGAAGATCCGCGGCATGGCGATCGCCGCGCCGCGCGGCGGCCGCCTGCTGGGCGAAGGCAAGCTCGCGGTGACGTTCGAGGAGCACGGCCAGCTCCACCAGAGCGTGGTGCCGCTCGCGCGCGCCTCGCTCGCCGCGACTTTCGAGCACTTCCTCGAGCAGTCCGAGCAGCGCCGCACCTTCCTGCGGCTGCACGCCGGCGCCGATGCGGCCTGCGGCCTGCTGCTGGAGAAGCTGCCCGGCGCGGACGCGCGCGACGCCGACGGCTGGGGCCGCGTGACGCACCTCGCCGCGACGCTCGGGCTCGCCGAGACGGTGAACACGCAGCCCTACGACCTGCTGGTGAAGCTCTTCCCCGAGGAGCTGCTGCGCGTGTTCCGCATCGCCCCGGTCGAATACCACTGCCCCGACGACGTCGAGAGCGTCAAGCGCGTGCTGCGCGGCCTGGGGCGCGCCGAGCTCGAGTCGATCCTCGCCGAGCAGGGCGAGGTGGTGGTCAAGAACGAGATGTGCAACCACGAATACCGCTTCGACCGCGCGGCGGTGGAGCAACTTTTCACCTGAGGAGGGAAAAGCGATGAAGATCTACTATCACCCGGCGTCGACCACGAGCCGCCCGCTCATGCTGTTCGCCGCCGAGAGCGGCATGAAGATCGACTTCCAGGTCGTCGACCTGTTCACCGGCGAGCATTACAAGCCGCCCTACGAAGCGATCAATCCCAACCACCTCGTGCCGGTGCTGGACGACGGCGACTTCCGGCTCACCGAGTCGAGCGCGATCCTCAAGTACCTCGCCGAGAAGAGCGGCTCGCCGCTCTACCCGAAGGAGCTGAAGGCGCGCGCGCGGGTCAACGAGCGCATGGACTGGATCAACACGCAGCTCAACCGCGATCTCGCCTACGGCCTGGTCTACCCGCAGGCCTTCCCGCACCACAAGCGGCCGACCGACGAGCAGCAGCAGGGCACGCTCGCCTGGGCGAAAGAGCGCGCCGCGGGCTGGCTCAAGGTGCTCGACGGCCACCTCCTCGGCAAGAACAAGTACCTCTGCGGCGGCGAGATGACGATCGCCGACGTTTACGCTGCGCCGTTCGTAGCGCTCACCAGCGTGATCCGCTGCAGCCTGAGCGCTTACCCGAACGCCGAGCGCTGGCTGGGCGGCATGAAGAGCCTCAAGAGCTGGGGCAAGGTGAACGAAGTGATCGACGGATTCGCGGGCTCCCTGAAGGGGCCCTTCGTCACCGTATGATCAAGGGACTGCACCACAACGCCTACCGCTGCCGCGACTCGGAGGAGACGCGCCGCTTCTACGAGGACTTTCTCGGGCTGCCGCTCGTGCAGACGCTCGAGATCCGGGAGACCAAGAGCGGGCGCAAGACCGAGACGCTGCACACCTTCTACCGCATGGCCGACGGCTCGTGCCTCGCGTTCTTCGAGGCGCCCGACATGCCCTTCGCGTTCAAGCCGCAGCACGACTACGACCTGCACATCGCGCTCGAGGTCGAGCGCGCCGAGATCGACCGCATGCTGGCGAAAGGCAAGGCCGCGGGCATCGAGACGCGCGGCGTGTCGGACCACGGCTTCATCCACTCGATCTACTTCCGCGACCCGAACGGCTACGTGATCGAGCTCACCGCGAAGATGCCCGGCCACGACCAGGCCATGGATCCGGAGAAAAACGAGGCGCGCGCCAGGCTCGAGCGCTGGCAGGAGCACAAGAAGGAACACGCCCGCTGAACGGCCCCTACTGGGACGAGGCGAGGATGATCGGGGACGGCAAGCTCCCGGACGTCCTCGCGCTCGGCGACTCCTGGTTCTGGTACCCGTTCAACAACCTGCTGATCCCGATCTGGAACCTCTGGGCCGGCGGCAGGACGATCCTCGCGCAGGGGATGGTCGGGGCGGAAGCGACCGAGCTCGCGAGCGGCCAGTGGCTGAAGGATTTCCGCGCCGCGCTCAGAGGCTGGAGCACGATCCGCGCGGTGCTGATCTCGGCGGGTGGCAACGACTTCGCCGGCATGGACGACATGCAGCGCATCCTCAGGCCCGACTGCTCCGGCGCCACCGCCGGCGAGGACTGCTTCGATGCCGCGGCGACCGACCAGCTGATGCTGCGCGACGTCGCGGGCGCCTACGGCGTGCTGCTGGACGAGATCGAGCGCTGGCGCCCCGAGGCGATGGTGTTCCTGCACAACTACGACTACGCGGTGCCGAGCGGCAAGGGCATTTTCGGCTTCGGCCACTGGCTGAAGCAGCCGATGGACGCGGTGGGCGTTCCCGCCGCGGTGCAGCCGCTCGCGGTCGAGCACCTGATCAACACCTTCAGCGACGCGCTCGCGCAGGTGCAGAAGGACTACGCCGCGCGCACGCTGATCGTGGACTCGAGCGGCACGCTCGCCGAGGCCGACTGGGCGAACGAGCTGCACCCCACCCCCGCCGGGTTCAACAAGCTCGTGAATCAGGCCTGGCAGCCGGTACTGCTGAACAACCTGCCCTGAAAACCCGATGGGATGGACGCCCCCTCCCGTTACGGCATCGTTGTGCCAGAGTGGAAGTGTCTTCAACCAGCTCACACGAGGGGGGCGTCCACTATGAAGCTTAAGGCGATCGGTCTGGATCTGGCA
>JBFLYF010000163.1:5997-7032 GCA_040756795.1 Pseudomonadota bacterium | reverse complement strand
GCAAGCGCTGGCGGTAGCCGGCGCGTTCGTCGCGGCGCAGGCCGCGCACGCCCAGATCGTCAAGATCGACGGCTCGAGCACGGTATACCCGATCTCCGAGGCGGTCGCCGAGGAGTTCCAGAAAGCGAAAAAAGGCGCGATCAAGGTCACGGTGGGGATCTCGGGCACCGGCGGCGGCTTCAAGAAGTTCTGCCGCGGCGAGACCGACATCTCGGACGCCTCGCGGCCGATCTCGGCCAAGGAAATGACGGCCTGCGGCGAAGCCGGCATCAAGTACATCGAGCTTCCCGTGGCGTTCGACGCCCTGACGGTGGTCATCAACCCGAAGAACACCTGGATCAGGGAGTTCAAGGTCGAAGAGCTGAAGAAGATGTGGGAGCCGGCCGCGCAGGGCAAGATCACGAAGTGGAATCAGGTGAACCCGGCCTGGCCCGATGCGCCGCTCAAGCTCTTCGGGCCGGGCGCCGACTCGGGAACGTTCGACTATTTCACCGACGCGATCAACGGCAAGGAAAAGGCGAGCCGCGGCGACTTCACCGCGTCGGAGGACGACAACGTGCTGGTGCAGGGCGTGTCGCGCGACGTCAACGCGATCGGCTACTTCGGCCTCGCCTACTACGTGGAGAACAAGGACAAGCTGAAGGCGGCGCCGATCGTCAACAAGGGCGCCTCGAAGGCGGTGGCGCCGTCGCTCGAGACGGTGATGGACGGCACCTACCAGCCGCTCGCGCGCCCGATCTTCATCTACGTCAGCGACAAGTCGATGGGCAAGCCCGAGGTGAAGGAGTTCGTAGAGTACTACCTCAAGCACGCGCCGAAGCTCGTCAAGGAGGTCGGCTACGTGCCGCTGTCGGCGCAGCACTACAGCCAGGCGCTGAAGAACTTCTCCTCGAAGAAGCTCGGCACCGGTTTCGGTGGCAAGAACGAGGTCGGCATCCGGGTCGAGGAGCTGCTGGCTCGCGAAGGCAAGCTTTAAGTTGACACGACCGGGCGCCCCCGGCCCAGCCGCGGGCGGGTTTGGGTGAAAATGACCCC
>JBFLYF010000163.1:0-5987 GCA_040756795.1 Pseudomonadota bacterium | reverse complement strand
ATGGCGAGCATCTCCGGCGAAGTGACCTCGGCACTGCAACCTGCCACCGCGAACGCGCGGCTCGCCGGCCGGCGCGCGAGGAAGATCCGCGAGAAGGCGATCGAGCTGGTGCTGTTCTTCGCCGCGCTCGTCTCGGTGTTCACGACCCTCGGCATCGTCTACATCCTGATCGCCGAGTCGGTGGTCTTCTTCGAGCATGTCAGCCCCTGGGATTTCCTCACCGACAACCAGTGGACACCGCTCTTCGACGACGCCCATTTCGGCATCATGGTGTTGCTCTCGGGTACGCTCACCAGCTCGGTGGTCGCGCTCGCGATCGCCATCCCGCTCGGCACCGTGATCGCGATCTACCTGTCGGAATTCGCGCCGTTCTCGATCCGCGAGGTCGCCAAGCCTTTCCTCGAGCTGCTGGGCGGCGTGCCCACCATCATCTACGGCTACTTCGCGCTGCTGTTCGTCACGCCGCTGCTGCAGAAGATCTATCCCGGCCTGCCGGGCTTCAACCTGCTCTCGGCCGGCATCGTCATGGGCATCATGATCATTCCCTACGTCGCCTCGATCAGCGAGGACGCGATGCGCGCGGTGCCGATGAGCCTGCGCGAGGGCTCCTACGCCATGGGCGCGACGCGCTTCCAGACCGCGACCCGGGTGGTGGTGCCCGGGGCGTTCTCCGGCATCGCCTCGGCCTATATCCTCGGCATCTCGCGCGCGGTGGGCGAAACCATGATCCTCGCGGTCGCCGCCGGCATGCAGCCGAACCTCACCTTCAACCCGCTCGAGCCCGCGGCGACCATCACCGCCTACATCGTGCAGGTCGCGCTCGGCGACCTGCCGCACGGCTCGATCGGCTACCAGACCATCTTCGCCGCGGGCCTGACGCTGATGCTGTTCACGCTCGCCTGCAACGTCGCCGGCCACATGCTGCGCAAGAGCTTCCGGGAGGCGTACTGATGGCCTACGCCAGGGATCTCGCGGCGGTCCGTCGGCTGATCGCGAGCCACAAGCGCTGGGACATGGTGTTCGGCCTGGTCGGGCTGCTCGCGCTCATGATCGGCGTGCTCACCTTCGCGGCGCTGTTTCTGGACATGGCGATCGACGGGCTGCCGCGCCTGGGCTGGGACTTCCTCACCAGCTTTCCCTCGCGCAAGCCGGCGCAGGCGGGGATCCTCTCGGCGTGGGTCGGCACCGCCCTGGTGATGGTGGTGACGGCGTTCTTCGCGGTGCCGCTCGGCGTCGGCGCGGGCGTGTACCTCGAGGAGTACGCGCCGAAGAACTGGGTGACCGACATCATCGAGATCAACATCACCAATCTTGCCGGGGTGCCCTCGATCGTCTACGGGCTGCTCGCGCTGGGGCTGTTCGTGTACCAGTTCAACCTCGGCCACAGCATTCTCGCCGCCGGGCTGACGCTCGCGCTGCTGATCCTGCCGGTGGTGATCGTCGCGACGCGCGAGGCGATCCGCTCCATTCCCCGGGGCATCCGCGAGGGCGCCTATGCGCTTGGCGGCACGCAGTGGCAGGTGTGCTGGGACCACATCATCCCCTATTCGATGCCCGGCATTCTCACCGGCATCATCATCGGCATGGCGCGCGCGATCGGCGAGACCGCGCCGATCATCACCATCGGCGCGCTCACCTTCATCGCCTTCCTGCCCGGGGCGCCGCTCAAGGCCGAGCCGCCGTTCGTCAGCTTCGAGTGGCTGTTCTCCGGGTTCACGGTGATGCCGATCCAGATGTTCAACTGGACTTCGCGCCCCGAGGCTGCTTTCCTGCAGAACGCCGCGGCCGCGGGTTTCGTGCTGGTGCTCATGACGCTGGCGATGAACGCGGTCGCGATTTACCTGCGCTACCGGCTGCGCAGGAACATAAAATGGTGATCCATGGCTGCAGTCAACCTCGCGCCCAGCATTGAGCCCGGTCTCGAGAGAGGAAGGCCGCCCGCGCCCAAGGCGGAGGCGCAAGGCCTGAGCTTCTATTACGGCGCGTTCCAGGCGCTCAAGAACCTGAACCTCGTCGTGCACGAGCATTGCGTGACCGCGCTGATCGGGCCCTCGGGCTGCGGCAAGTCGACGTTCCTGCGCTGCTTCAACCGCATGCACGACCTCTACCCGGGCAACCGCTACGAAGGCGAGATCCGCCTGCATCCGGAGAACACCAACCTGCTCGCGCCCGGGGTCGACCCGATCGAGGTGCGCATGCGCCTGTCGATGGTCTTCCAGAAGCCGAACCCGTTCCCGAAATCGATCTTCGAGAACGTCGCCTACGGCCTGCGCGTGCGCGGCGAGCGCTCGCGCCGCGCGCTCGAGGACAAGGTCGAGGAGGCGCTGCGCGGCGCGGCGCTCTGGGACGAGGTGAAGAACCGCCTGCGCGACCTCGCGTTCAACCTCTCGGGCGGGCAGCAGCAGCGCCTGTGCATCGCGCGCGCGCTCGCCACCGACCCGGAAATACTGTTATTTGACGAACCCACTTCGGCGCTCGACCCGATCGCCACCGCGAGCATCGAGGAGCTGATCACCGACTTGAAGCAGAAGGTGACCATCCTCATCGTGACGCACAACATGCAGCAGGCGGCGCGGGTGTCGGACTTCACCGCCTACATGTACCTGGGCGAGCTGATCGAGTTCGGCAGGACCGACGAGCTGTTCATCAAGCCGAAGAACAAGCAGACCGAGGACTACATCACCGGCAGGTTCGGATGAGGCGGCCATGGGCGTGACCGAGCACATCTCCAAGCAGTTCGAGGCCGACCTCGACACCACGCGCACGCGCGTGCTGCAGATGGGCGGGCTGGTCGAGGCGCAGATCCTCGCGGCGATCAACTCCTACGCCACCGGCGATGCGGAGCTGATCACCCAGGTGATCGAGAACGACGCGCGCGTCAACGGCTACGAGGTGGCGATCGACGGCGCCTGCAGCCAGCTGCTGGTGCGCCGCCAGCCCGCGGCGAGCGACCTGCGCCTCATCATGGCGATCAGCAAGATCGTCACCGACCTCGAGCGCATGGGCGACGAGGCGAAGAAGATCGCGCGCATGGCCAAGCGCATCAAGGAGCACAGCGGGCCGAACGTGCGGCGCCTGCCCGCGATCCGCCACTCCGCCGAAGTCGCCGTCAAGATGCTGCGCCAGGCGCTCGATGCGTTCGCGCGCCTGGACGTGGCGAGCGCGGCCGAGGTGCTGAAGGAGGATTCGGAGATCGACAGCGAATTCAAGTCGGTGCTGCGCCAGCTCATCACCCACATGATGGAGGATCCGCGCACCATCACGGCGGCGCTCGAGACCGTGTGGGTGGCGAAGGCGGTCGAGCGCATCGGCGACCACGCCAAGAACGTCTCCGAGCAGGTGATCTACATCGTCAGGGGAACGGATGTGCGCCACACGTCTTTCTCCGACATCGAGCGCGAAATCGCCAAGGGGTGAGCGCCGCATGCCCGCCTCGGTGCTGATCGTGGAGGACGAGCCGGCGATCCTCGAGCTGATCGGGGTCAACCTCGAGCACGCCGGCTACGAGACGCTGCGCGCGACAACCGCCGAGGAGGCTTCGCGCCTGCTCGGCGAGGTACTGCCGGACCTGGTGCTGCTCGACTGGATGCTGCCGGGGCAGTCGGGCCTCGCGCTCGCGCGCCGGCTGCGCGGCGACGCGCGCACGCGCGAGCTGCCGCTCATCTTCCTCACCGCGCGCGCCGGCGAGCCCGACAAGGTGGCCGGGCTGGAGGCGGGCGCCGACGACTACATCACCAAGCCCTTCTCCACCAAGGAACTGGTGGCGCGCATCCGCGCCGTGCTCAGGCGCCGCAAGCCCCAGCACGGCGAGACGCCGGTCGAGATCGCGGGCCTGAGGCTCGACCCGGTGGCGCACCGCGTCACGGGGGGCGGGCAGCCGCTCGCGCTCGGCCCCACCGAGTTTCGCCTCCTGCACTACCTGATGACGCACCCGAACCGCGTCTATTCGCGCGCGCAATTGCTCGACGAGGTCTGGGGCGACCACGTCTTCATCGAGGAGCGCACGGTCGACGTGCACATCCGGCGCCTGCGCCAGGCGCTCGCGCCGAGCGGCCACGACGCGCTCATCGAGACGGTGCGCGGCAGCGGCTATGCGCTGCGCGCCGAGGCGGCGGAGATGAGCCGCGGCTAGGGTGCCATGACGACCCTGGAGCTGCTGCTGGCGCTGCTCGCGGCGGCGCTCGGCGTCGCGCTATGGCGGCAGCTGCGGGAGTTCGCCAAGCTGAAGCGCTGGGCTTCGCAGTCCCGGCTGACCGATCCGCCCGAAGCCGAGGGCGACTGGGGCGAGGTGTTCAACCTGCTGCACCGGCACCGCCGCGCGACGCTGCGCCGGCGGCGGCAGCTCGCGCAGCTCATGGTGCGCTCGCGCCGCGGCGCGCAGGCGCGTCCCTACGGGGTCGCGGTGCTCGATCCGGGTTACCGCCTCGACTGGTGCAACGCGGCGGCGCGCGAGCACCTGGGCCTGGACCCGGAGCGCGACCGCGGCCAGCCGGTCGTCAACATCGTGCGCGCGCCCGAGTTCGTGGACTACCTGCGCGAGCGCGACTTCACGCAGCCGGTGCGGCTGCCCGCGGGCGGCGCCTTGCCGCGGGTGCTCGAGGTCCAGGTCGTCGACTTCGGGGCGGAGGAGCACCTGCTGCTGTCGCGCGACGTCACCGGCACCGAGCGGCTGGAGGCGATGCGGCGCGATTTCGTCGCCAACGTGTCGCACGAGCTGCGCACGCCGCTCACCGTGCTCGCCGGGTTCCTCGAGACCATCCAGGACCTGAAGCTCGACGCCGGACGCGTGCGCGACTACGTCGCGCTCATGGCGCCGCAGGCCGAGCGCATGAAGCGCCTGATCGAGGACCTGCTGACGCTCTCGGCGCTCGAGCACGCGCCGGCGCCGCCGCCCGCCGAGCGCGTCGCGATGCGGCCGCTGCTCGAGCGCGTGCGCGCCGAGGCGCTGGTGCTCTCGGGAGGCAGGCACCGCATCGCGCTGGAGGTCGACGGCGCGCACGACCTGCTCGGCGCGGAAAGCGAGCTCGTGAGCGCCTTCGTCAACCTCGCCTCCAACGCGGTGCGCTACACGCCGGCGGGCGGCGAGATCCGCCTCGCATGGCGCTCGGGCGCGGAGGGCGGCGAGTTCTCGGTCGAGGACACCGGCATCGGTATCGAGCCCGAGCACATTCCGCGCCTGACCGAGCGTTTCTACCGCGTCGACCGCAGCCGCTCGCGCGAGACCGGCGGCACGGGCCTCGGTCTCTCGATCGTCAAGCACGCGCTCGCGCGCCACCAGGCCGTCCTCGAGATCACGAGCGCGCCCGGCAAGGGCAGCCGCTTCGTGGCGCGCTTTCCCGCTGCGCGGCTCGCCGCGGCGGCGCAGACGGTGGCAGGCTAGCGGCGTGGAGCTCATTCTCTGGCGCCATGCCGACGCGGCCGAGGGCGGGCCGGACCTCGAGCGCAAGCTCACCGGCAAGGGACGCAAGCAATCGGCGCGCGTCGCGAAATGGCTGCTCGCGCGGCTGCCCTCGCGCTTCATCGTGCTCGCGAGCCCCGCGCGGCGCGCGCAGGAGACCGCCGAGGCGCTGGGCGTGCCGTTCAAGACCGTCGAGCGCCTCGCGCCGGGCGCGAGCGTGGAGGCGATCCTCGCAGCGGCGGAGTGGCCCTCGCGCAAGAAGCCCGTGCTCGTCATCGGGCACCAGCCCGACCTCGGCGCCGCGGCGGCGCAGCTCGTCGCGGGTGCGCGCGAGTCCTGGTCGATCAAGAAAGGGGGCCTGTGGTGGCTCGAGCGCCGCGAGCGCGGCGGCTCGGCGGAGGTCGTGGTGCGTGCGGTGATCGCGCCGGACCTGCTGTAAGGAGCCATCCGTCGTCCCCGCGAAAGCGGGGACCCATATATGGACGCCCCCTGATTGCGCAAGAGGTTTTCGGGGGTTGGCGAGTAGACGTGCTCTGCAACCGTATATCCGGCCTGTGAAGCTCGTGCATCGCAGCTTCCGGCCCTGATG
>JBFLYF010000162.1:0-7033 GCA_040756795.1 Pseudomonadota bacterium | reverse complement strand
GGGCCGCTGATCGCGGCGGCGAGCGGCGTGATGGCCGCCTGCGACGCGGGCATGCTCGGGCCGTGGCTTCCCGATGCGGCGCGCTTCGTTCTCGTGCTCGTGTTCTCGGCCGTCGCCGGCGTCATCCCCGCCGCCATCTTTTCCGGCCTCGCGGCGCACGCGCGCTCGCCGCGGCACATCGCCACCGCGAACGGCCTGGTGATGCAGGCCTCGCAGGCCGGGCAGTTCTTCGGCCCGATCGCGCTCGCCTGGCTCGCCTCGCGCCACGGCGGGTGGGGCGCGGCGCTCTGGGCGATGCTCGCCTTCGCGGCGGGCGGCGCGCTCTGCGGGGCCGTCATCGCGCGCATCGAGAGGGATAAAATGGCGCGATGAGACAAGTCCACATCTGCGAAGTCGGCCCGCGCGACGGGCTGCAGAACGCCCACCACCTCATGCCCACCGAGGCGAAAAAAGCGTGGATCGCCGCGATGGCCGCGGCCGGGCTGGAAGAGATCGAAGTCGGCTCCTTCGTGCCGCCGAAGCTGATTCCGGCAATGGCCGATACTGGAGAAATTGTTTCTTTTGCCCTTACGTTGAAAGGTCTCAAGGTTGTTGCTCTTGCTCCCAACGTCAAGGGCTTCGAACGCGCAGTCGCGGCTGGCGCGCACAAAGTGACCTTCCCGGTGTCGGCCTCGCGCGCGCACAGCGAGGCCAACGTGCGCATGACGCCGGAGCAGATGGTCGCCCAGGTGAAGCAGTGCGTGGACATGCGCGGCGGCAGCGGCCCGGAGATCGAGGCCGGCATCTCCACCGCCTTCGGCTGCACCATGCAGGGCGAAGTGCCCGAAGACGACGTCGTGCGCCTCGCGGTAATGCTCGCGGAGGCGGGCGCAGATTGCGTGGCGCTCGCGGACACCGTCGGCTACGCCAATCCGGCCCAGATCCGAAGGCTGTTCAGGAAAGTGAAGGCGGAAATCGGCGCAAAGCTCGAAGCGGCGCACCTGCACAACACGCGCGGCCTGGGGCTCGCCAACGCGCTCGCCGCCTACGAGGAAGGCGTGCGCCATTTCGACAGCTCGATGGGGGGCCTGGGCGGCTGCCCGTTCGCGCCCGGCGCGAGCGGCAACGTCATCACCGAGGACCTGGTGTTCATGTTCGAGAGCATGGGCGTGCCGACCGGCGTGGACTTCGAGAAGCTGATGGAAGCGAGAAAGCTGCTGGTCGCCGGCATTCCCGAAGAGCCGGTCTACGGCCACACGCCGCTCGCCGGCCTGCCGAAGGGATTCAGGCGCGCGGCATGAAGCGCCTGCCCCTCGAGGGCATCCGCGTCGTAGAGTTCGCGCACATGGTGATGGGGCCCTCGTGCGGGCTGGTGCTCGCCGACCTGGGCGCCGAGGTGATCAAGGTCGAGCCGCTCGAAGGCGACAACACGCGGCGGCTGCAGCACGCCGGCGTGGGCTTCTTCCCGGTCTTCAACCGCAACAAGAAGAGCCTCGCGGTCGACCTGAAGAATCCGGAGGGCAAGGCGATCGTGGAGAAGCTCCTCGATACGGCCGACGTGATGACCGAGAACTTCCGGCCCGGGGCGCTCGATAAGCTGGGGTTTTCGTATTCTGAACTTGAAAAACGAAACCCTCGGCTCGTCTATTGCTCGCTGAAGGGCTTTCTCGACGGACCCTACGACCATCGCGCCTCGCTCGACGAGGTGGTGCAGATGATGGGCGGGCTCGCCTACATGACGGGGCTCCCCGACCGGCCGCTGCGCGCCGGCTCATCGGTGGTCGACATCCTGGGCGGCACGTTCGGCGCGGTGGGCATCCTCGCCGCGCTGCGCGAGCGCGAGGCGACCGGCCGCGGCATGCGCGTGACGAGCGCGCTCTTCGAGAGCACCGCGCTGCTCGTCGCCCAGCACATGTCGCAGTACGAGATCACGGGCGAGGCGCCGCCGCCGATGTCGGTCAAGCGCCCCGCCTGGGGCGTGTACGACATCTTCGAGACCGCGGGCGGGGGGCGCCTGTTCGTCGGCATCGTCACCGACACGCAGTGGCAGATCTTCTGCCGCGAGTTCGGCGAGGCCGGGCTCGCCGCCGACGCGCGCCTCGGCAGCAACGGCGCGCGGGTGAAGGAGCGCGGCTGGCTGATCCCGCGCCTTGGAGAAGTCTTTGGAAATTTCACCCAGAAAGATCTGGAGAAAAAACTGGAAACCATCGGCCTGCCGTACGCGCCGATCGCCAGGCCCTGGGACCTGCTCGAGGACCCGCACCTCAAGGCCTCCGGGGACCTGCACGAGACCCGCATCCCGGGCGGCAAGACGATCCGCGTGCCCGCCCTGCCGATCGCGCTCGACGGCGAGCACCTGCCCAAGCGCAGCGACCCGCCCGCGATCGGCGAGGGCGCGCGCGAGCTGCTCGCCGGCCTGGGCTACAGTGGCGCGGAGATCGACATGCTAGCCAGCAAGCGCGTCATCGCGCTGGCATAGGAACTATTTTTCAGGGGCTAGGGGACAGACCACTAAGAAGCTTCTCTTAGTGGTCTGTCCCCTTCAAAAGAGCGTCTATTCCCGCGCGGGCGATCTGCTCGTCCTCGTGCGACTGCACGCCCGAGACGCCGACTCCGCCGACGCACGTCTTCTCCGCCACGATCGGCACGCCGCCCTGCACCGGCAGGATGCCGGGCATCTTGAGCATCTCGGGGCGCGTCTTGATGCGCTCCTGCCAGTTGCCGGAGGTGCGCCGCGACATCGCCGCGGTGCGCGCCTTCTCCACCGCGATCGCGGCGTTCGCGGGCGTGGCGCCGTCCATGCGCTCGAAGTGCAGCAGGTGGCCGCCGTCGTCGACGATGGCGATGGCGACTTTCCAATTATTTTTTATTGACTCTGAAATACAACCCTCGGAAATGCGCTTGCAATCCTCCAGCGTCAGCTCGGGCCGCTGCTTCATCTCAGGCGCGCGGCCGCAGGCACTCGCGGATCTGCTCGAGCGCGCCCGGATCCTCGATGGTGGTGAGGTCACCCGGGTCGCGGCCCTCGGCGAGCGCCTGGATCGAGCGGCGCAGCACCTTGCCCGAGCGCGTCTTGGGGAGCAGCGTCACGAAGAACACGCGCCCGGGGCGTCCGATGGCGCCAAGCTGCTTGTCCACCGTCTGCATCACCTCGCCTTCCAGCTTCATGCGCGCTTCGCGCGTGCCGATGCTCGCCGCGTCCTTCACCACGGCGAAAGCCATCGGCAGCTGGCCTTTTAGCGGGTCGGCAACTCCCACCACGGCGCACTCGGCGATGCCGGGGTGCATGTTGACCGCTTCCTCGATCTCGCGCGTGCCCAGGCGGTGCCCGGCGACGTTGATGACGTCGTCGGTGCGCCCGAGGATGAAGTAGTAGCCGTCCTTGTCGCGGATGCCCCAGTCGAACGTCGTGTAGACCAGCTGGTCCTTGAAATCCTTGAAGTAGGTGTCCACGAAGCGCTGGTCGTCGCCCCACACCGTGCTCATGCAGCCCGGCGGAAGCGGGGGTTTGATGGCAACCACGCCCTTTTCGCCATCCTTGACTTCCTTTCCCGTGCTCTCGTGCAGCAACCGCACGTCGTAGCCGTAGCAGGGAAAGCTCGGCGAGCCCATCTTGAGCGGCGTTTGCTCCACGCCCGGGTGCGACGAGAGCAGCGGCCAGCCCGTCTCGGTCTGCCAGTAATGGTCGACCACCGGGCGCCCGAGCGATTGCGTGATCCAGACGTGCGTAGGCTCGTCCAGCGGCTCGCCGGCGAGGAACAGGTGCTTGAGCGAGGACAGGTCGTACTTCTTCATGTGCGCCGGATCCTGCTTCTTCAGCACGCGGATCGCGGTCGGCGCCGAGAACATCACCGCGACCTTGTAGTCCTGCACGATCTTCCACCACACCCCCGCGTCGGGGCGCACCGGCACGCCCTCGTACATGATCGTGGTCATTCCGGCGATCAGCGGCCCGTAGATGATGTACGAGTGGCCCACCACCCAGCCGATGTCGGAGGTGGTGAACATGGTCTCGCCCGCCTCGCCGCAGTACAGGTGCTTCATGGAGGCGGCGAGCGCCACCGCGTGGCCGCCCACGTCGCGCTGCACGCCCTTCGGCCTGCCGGTCGTTCCCGAGGTGTAGAGGATGTAGGAAGGCGTATTGGATTCCAGCCATTCACACGGCACTTGCTTTCCGGCGTGCTCTTTCTCGAGCGCTTTCCAACCAACGTCTCTTCCGGAAATCATTTCCAAATTCGAATCCAGACCCCGCCGGAAGATCAGAACCTTCTTCGGCGCGTGCTTCGCGAGCTTGAGCGACTCGTCGACCAGCGACTTGTAGAGCACCACCTTGCCCATGCGGCTGCCGCCGTCGGCGGTGATCATGAGCACGGGCTTCGCGTCGTCGATGCGCGCGGCGAGGCTCGCCGCGGCGAAGCCGCCGAACACCACCGAGTGGATCGCGCCCAGCCGCGCGCAGGCGAGGATCGCGAACGCCGCCTCCGGGATCATCGGCATGTAGATGATCACGCGGTCGCCGCGCTTGACTCCCAGGGACTGAATCATCGAGGCGGCCTTGTTGACCTCGCTCAGTAATTCTTTGTAAGTGAAGCTCTTGGTTTGATCGACTTCGGTCGAAATCCAGACCAGCGCTTTCTGGTCTCCTCGCTCTTTTACATGCCTGTCAACCGCGTTAAAGCATAGATTCGTCTCGCCGCCCACGAACCATTTCGCGAACGGCGGCCGCGAGTATTCGAGCACCTTGCCGAAGGGCTTGTGCCAGTCGATGCGCTTCGCCTCCTCGCCCCAGAAGCCCTCGCGGTCGGCGATCGAGCGTGCGTGGAAATCCCTGTAGGTCGTCATGCGTTGAGGTCGACCACGATCCTGCCGGTGATCTTGGCGTTGATGAAATCGTCGAATACCTTCGGGAGATCGGCGAACGCGATGGTGCGCGCCATCTCCTTGAGCAGCGGCGGGCGCAGGTCGGTCGCGAGGCGCTCCCACACTTGTTTCTCGAGCTCGGGCGAAGGCGCGTCGGTCGAGTTGATGCCGAGCAGGCTCACGCCGCGCAGGATGAACGGCATCACGGTCGTATTCAGGCCCGGGCTCGCGGCCAGGCCGATCGAGGCGATCACGCCGTTCACCTTCATCGTGCTCGCCATCCACGCGAGCACGTCTCCCCCGAGGTTATCCACCGCGCCCGCCCAGGTGGCCTTGTCCAGGGGCTTGATCTTTTCCAGGTTCAGGCCTTTTCGGAGAAGAATTTCTTTTGCGCCGAGTTTTTTCAGCCTCTCCGATTCAGACTCCTTACCAGTCAATGCCACGACATGAAAACCAATCTTTGAAAGAGAAGCCACGGCAACAGAACCAACCCCACCCGTCGCGCCGCTGACCACGACCGGGCCGTCGGCGGGCTTGAGGCCGTTCAGCTCCATCTTCACGATCGCCAGCCCCGCGGTGTAGCCGGCGGTGCCGAAGGCCATCGCCTCCCACAGCGTCATGCCCTTGGGGAGCTTCACCGCCCAGGCGGCCGGGATGCGCGCGTACTCGGCGTAGCCGCCGTGGTGCTTGACGCCGAGCTCGTGCCCTACCGCCAGCACGGCGTCGCCCTTGGCGAAGCGCGCGTCGCCCGAGGACACCACCGTTCCCGCGAGGTCGATGCCGCCGATGCACGCCGGCCGCAGCAGGATCCTGCCCTTGCCGGTGGCCGCGAGCGCGTCCTTGTAGTTGACGTCCGAATACGCGACCCGTACTACGAGTTCTCCTGGGTCGAGGTCGTCGAGCGTGCACTCCACGAACTCGGCGCGGATCGCCTTTTCCACCGTGGTGAGCTTGAACGCCTTGAACCTACTTTCTGCCGCCACTCTCCCTCCTGCGCTCGGTCCTGAGGTACTCGGCCGACTGCATCTCGTGCAGCCGGCTCGCGGTGCGCGCGAACTCGGCGCTCGCCTCCCCCTCGGTGAACAGCTCCTCGGGCTGGGCCGCGGCCGACGCCACCAGCTTTACCCGATCATCGTAGAACACGTCAACCAGCCAGGTGAAGCGGCGGGCCGCATCGGCGTTCTTCGGCGTCAATTTCGGGATGCCGGACAGGATCACGGTATGAAAGCGCTGCCCCAGGTCCACGTAGTCGGCGTAGGAGCGGGGCCCGGCGCAGAGCGCGTCGAAGTCGAACCATACCAGCCCCCCGGCGCGCTTGCGGTAGGGGATGCGGCGCCCCTCGACGTCCAGCGGCTGGTGCTCCTCTTCCACGTCCTTCAGCTCCTGGAAGATCGCCTCGAGCGGCGCCTCCCCGCCGACGTGGTAGACCCTGAGGCGCTCCATCTTGAGGCGCCGGTAATCCGTGCCGCCGTCCACCTCGACCACGTCCAGGCGCGTCTTCAGCAGATCGATCGCCGGCTGGAAGCGCTCGCGCTGCAGCCCCCCGGGATAGAGCTGCTCGGGGTGGTAGTTGCTGGTCATGACGAACTCGACGCCGCGGTCCATCGCGCGGCGCAGGAAGCGGCCGAGGATCATGGCGTCGGCGATGTCGGAGACGTGGAATTCGTCGAAGCACACCAGGCGCCAGCGCTTCGCGGTGCGCCTCGCCACCGCGGCGAGCGGATCCTCGCTGCCCTTCAGCTCGTCCAGCTCGCGATGGATCTCGCGCATGAAATGGTGGAAGTGCACGCGGCGCTTGCGCACCAGCGGCACGCACAGGTAGAAGGCGTCCATCAGGAAGCTCTTGCCGCGCCCGACCGGCCCCCACAGGTAGACGCCCTTCGGCAGCGGCGGCCTGACCAGCAGGCGCTTGAGCGCGGTGTCGCGGCGCGCCTTGTAGGCGCTCCACTCCTCGTAGAGCCGCTGCAGCCGTTCGACCGCCTTCGACTGCGACGCATCCTCCCTGAAGCCGCGCTCCTCGAGGTGGCGGCGGTACAGGCCGATCACGCCCACGCTCAGGCCTCGGCGCTCACGATCAGGATGCCCGCCGCCACGGCGAGGGCGCCGAGCGCCTGCTGCAGGCTGATCGTCTCGCCGAGCAGCGCCCAGCCGATCAGGACCCCGAACACGGGCGAGAGGAACACGAACACGTTCA
>JBFLYF010000161.1:0-7072 GCA_040756795.1 Pseudomonadota bacterium | reverse complement strand
AAGCGCTTCCCTGACGAACTGATAGAAGGACACCATCACGGCAACCCGGTTGCCGGGCAGGCCGAAGAGGAACGCGTCGCCAATCCTGCCGAACGCCATCGGCCGCCCCGGGCGCATCGCGATCTTCCAAAAGAGCACCTCGCCCAGCTTCGCCATCAGCTGCCGGATGAAGTCGGCCTCGCCCACCGAGACGCCGCCGGTGGTGATGATCGCATCGTGCTTCGAAGCGGCAAGGAAGGCTTTTTCCAGTGCCCTGGGATCGTCGCGCACCACGCCCATGTCGGCGATCTCCACGCCGAGGCGCGTGAGCATCCCGTGCAGGGTGTAGCGGTTGGAGTCGTAGATTTCGCCTTCCTTGAGCGGCGTGCCGATCGAGCCGAGCTCGTCGCCGGTGGAGAAGAACGCCACGCGAAGCTTGCGCTTCACCTGCACGGTGCCGATGCCGAGCGAGGCGATGAGCCCGAGCTCGGCGGCGCGCACCGGCTGGCCGGCGCGCAGCACCGGGACGCCCGCCTTGAGGTCCTCGCCCGCGCTGCGCACGTTCTGCCCCGCCTTCTGCCCGGGGGGGATCGTGACGCGATCGCCCTCGGCGCGGCAGACCTCCTGCACGACGACCGTGTCGGCGCCGCGCGGCATCACCGCGCCGGTCATCACGCGCACGCATTCGCCCGCTCCGATATTGCCATTGAAGGGTTTACCCGCGAGGGCTCTGCCGATTTCCTTGAGAGAAACCTGTTGAGAAGAAAGCAGGTCTGCGCTGCGCGCTGCCCAACCGTCCATTGCAGAGTTATCGTGACCGGGCACATTGATCGTCGGCACGATGTCCTGCGCGAGTACGCGGCCCAGCGCTTCCTTCACCGCAACGGTCTCGGATTCCTTTACGGCGACGAGACAGGACCGGATCGCCTCGCGCGCCTTGTCCACGCGCAGCGCCTCGGGGTCGTAGCCGTCGATGCAGCTGACCGCTTGCGCGAGGGTACTCATGCCCGGTCGAGCTCCTCGCGCGTGTTGATGTTATGGAACGCTTCGGCTTCGTCATCGAACGGCACTTCGATGAACTTCAGGGTGGAATACCAGAGATCGATTTTTCTGCCGCCCGAAGACAGAAACTCTGAAAGATGATTCAAGACCGAGGTCCGGACCAGAGAAAACACCGGATGCACCTGCTCGAACGTTTTTGCGATCGCCAGGTCGTTCTCGCCCAGATGCTTTCTGAGACGGGAAAGCAGATCGAAAGGCAGGAAAGGCGAGTCGCAGGGAACGGTCAGCACCAGCTCGTGCCGCGCCTCGCCGAGGCAGGCGTGCAGGCCGGCGAGCGGCCCGGCGAAGCCGCCGATCGCGTCGGGCACGACGCGATGGCCGAAGCGCGCGTAGGCCTCGAGGTTCTGGTTGGCGTTGATGAGGATCTCGGAGACCTGCGGCGCGAGGCGCTCGAGCACCGCGGCGATCATCGGCTTGCCGCGCAGCGGCTGCAGGCCCTTGTCGACGCCGCCCATGCGGCGCCCGAGCCCGCCCGCGAGGACGACTCCGGTGATTCCCTCCATAAGAGGTGGATTTTTACTCCACAACCCTGGAAATGACGACTTTCACCCCCGCTGCACCCGGCGCGACCGGCGCGCTCGCGCCCTCGAGGTCGCCTTTCTGCGCCGCGGCGCTGCCCGTCTTCGAGACACGCGCGGCGACCACGACCTGCGACTGGCTCGAGATCGTCGCGCCCGCGGCCATCGCCATGCTGTCGTCGAGGGTAAAGCGGTAGGGCAGCTGCGCGACCGTGGTGCGCGCCACCGCGAGCGGCATCCTCGAGCCGCTCGCCGGCCGCGCGAGCACGAACACGGTGTCCCCGGGCGAGGCCTTTGCCGCCAGCTCCGGTGCGAGGCTTACCGTGCCTTTTAGGGCAACGGCTTCTTTCTTCGCCGGGGCCGGCTTGCCGGAGAGCGTCCTCGCCTCGGCGATGCTCTCGGCGACCGAGCGCGCGAACTCCGATTGCGGCGGCGCGAGCTTCAGGATGCGCTCCCAGTAAGCGACCGCGGCTTCGAAATTCTTGCGCTCGAACTCGGCGCTGCCGGCGAGCGCGAGCGCCTTGATGTGCTCGGGGTCGATCTCGAGCGCGCGCTTGACGAGCGCCATGGGCTCGCCCTCGAGGCTGCGGCCCCGCGCCATGGCGAGGCTGTCGGCGTAGTCGGCGAGCAGGTTGGCGTCTTTCGGTGCGAGGTTCACGGCGCGCGCGTACGCCTGTGCCGAGCGCTCGTACTGCCCCATCACCGCGTAGGAGCGCCCGAGCAGCATCCAGCCCTCGGGATCGTCGGGCGTCTGCTCCATGCGCGTGCGCAGCCGCTCTACCAGCGACTCCATCTGCGCGGGCGTCACCTCGTGCCCGGCCTCGGCGGACGCGCCGCCCGAAAGGGCCCCCGGATTGCCGAGCCGCCAGTAGCCGAGGCCGGCGAGCAGCGGGACGAGCAGGGCGACCGCGACGATCGCGGGCCAGGGTTTGGTTACGGTTCCTGAAAAAACTTCTCCCCCGCCATATTCGGACACCACGCGCCGCTCGAGCTCGCGGCTCGCGCGCTCGAACTCCTCCTGCGTGATCGCGCCGCGCTGGCGCTCGGCGGCGAGCTCGTCGAGCTGCTCGCGGTAGATCGAGGCGTTCGCGTCCTGGCGCGAGGCCGCGGCACCCGCAGGCCGCGCGCGCAGGAGCGGCGGCAGCAGGAAGCCGAGCGCCACCGCTACGAAGAGCGCGGCGATGAGCGTGAAAAGCGTCATCGCGGCTCGCCGGGGCCGAGCACGTTCTCGACCAGGCGCCGCTCCGCGGCGCCGAGCGGCGCCGCCTCGGGCGCGGCGCGGCGCCGTCTCAGGATCGCGACCAGGATCGCGATGCCCGCCGCGAGCAGCGCGAACGGCCCGGCCCAGAGCAGCAGCGTGCTCGGCTTGAAGGGCGGGTCGTAGAGCACGAAGTCGCCGTAGCGCGCGACCAGGTAGTCCACGATCTGCTCGTCGCTCTTGCCCGCCTTGACCTGCTCGCGCACCTGGGCGCGCAGGTCCCCGGCGAGCTCGGCGTTGGAGTCGGCGAGCGTCTGGTTCTGGCACACCAGGCAGCGCAGCTTCTCCTCGAGCTTGCGGATGCGCTGTTCTGTTTCGAGGTTTTCACTGGAAAAAGCATTTCCCAGGGAGAAAACCAGGAAAAGTAAGGTCAAAACCCTCACTTCTGCAGCGTCCTCGCGAGCGGCAGCAGCTTCTCCTCGACGATCGGGCGCGTCAGCGGGCCGATTCTCTTGTAGCGGATCACGCCCTCGCGGTCGATCAGGTAGGTCTCGGGCACGCCGTAGACGCCGTAGTCGATGCCGATGCGCCCGTCGGCGTCGACCACCGAGAGCTGGTAGGGGTCGCCGAAGCGCTTCAGCCACTCGAGCGCGTCGTTCGTCTTGTCCTTGTAGTTCAGGCCCAGGATCGGCAGCTCCTTGCGGTTCGCGAGCTCGACGAGCACCGGGTGCTCGTCGCGGCAGGACACGCACCAGGAGGCCCAGACATTCAGGAGCCACACCTGGCCGCGCATCTCGGCGGGGACGAAGCGCTTCTCGGGCTGGTGCAGCACCGGAAGCTCGAACGCGGGCGCGGGCTTGCCCACGAGCGGCGAGGGCACCTCGCGGGGATTGAGCCACAGGCCCGCGGCGAGGAAGCCCACGATGACGAGGAACAGGCCGAGCGGCCAGAGAAAGCGCTTCATGCCGCGCCCCGGCGCACGGCGGTCGCCCCGGCGGGCGCGGGCTCGTCGCGCCGGCGCGCCGCCACGCGATAGCGCCGGTCGCTCGCCGCGAGTATCCCGCCGAGCGCCATCAGCAGGCACCCGCCCCAGATCCAGTCCACGAAAGGCTTTACGTGCACGCGCACCGTCCATGCGCCGCCTTCGCCTACCGGCTCGCCGAGCGCGACGTAAAGGTCGCGCGTGAAGCCGCTGTCGATCGCCGCCTCGGTCATCGGGTTGCGTTGCACGCGGTAGACGCGCTTCTCCGGGGCAAGCCGTGTGACGGTGGCGCCGCCGCGCAGCACGGTGATCGTGCCGCGCGTGGCCTGATAATTCGGCCCGCGCACGTCGCGCACGCCTTCGAAGCGGAACTCGTAGCCGCCGAGCGCGACCGACTCGCCGGGCGCCAGGCGCACGTCGCGCTCGGCCTCGTAGCTCTTCACCAGCGTCACGCCGAGGATGAACACGCCGATGCCGGCGTGCGCGAGCAGCATGCCGAGGAATGCACTCGTGATTGTCGTTCTGCTTTTCATTCTGAGGAGGAAGGCGCTGACCACCCCGGAGAAAATCCAGAACGAAAGCAACAGGCCGAGAGCCGTCAAAGCCCCCCATCTGCCGAAGGCGAGCGGCGCGAACAGCGCGAGGACGAGCGCCACGATCGCCGGCCAGCGCAGCCGCCGCACGAGCTCGGCCGCGTCGCCCTTGCGCCAGGCAACCAGCGGCCCGGCCGCGGCGAGCAGCACCGCGGGCGCCATGAGCGGCACGAACACCGACTCGAAGTACGGCGGCCCGACCGAGATCTTGCCGATGCCGAGCGCATCCAGGAACAGCGGATAAAGCGTGCCGAGCATCACCGCCGCGCAGGCCACCAGCAGCAGCACGCTGTTGGCGAGCAGCATCGACTCGCGCGACAGCAGCTCGAAGCGCGCTCCCGGAGCGATGCGCGCCGCGCGCCAGGCAAACAGCGTCAGCGAGCCGCCGATGACGAGCGCGAGGAAGCCGAGGATGAAGATGCCGCGCCGCGGATCGGTGGCGAAGGCGTGCACCGAGGTGAGCACGCCCGAGCGCACGAGGAACGTGCCGAGCAGGCTGAGCGAAAACGCGAGGATCGCGAGGATCACCGTCCAGGCCTTGAACGTGCCGCGCTTTTCCGTCACCGCGAGCGAATGGATGAGAGCGGTGCCGACGAGCCACGGCATGAAGGAGGCGTTCTCCACCGGGTCCCAGAACCACCAGCCGCCCCAGCCGAGCTCGTAATACGCCCACCAACTGCCGAGCGCGATGCCGAGCGTGAGGAAGATCCATGCCGCCGTGGTCCAGGGGCGCGACCAGCGCGCCCAGGTCGCGTCCAGCCGCCCGTCGATCAGCGCCGAGAGAGCGAAGGCGAACGCGACCGAGAAGCCCACGTACCCCATGTAGAGCATCGGCGGGTGGAACACCATCCCGGGGTCCTGCAGGAGCGGGTTCAGGTCGCGCCCGTCCTGCGCCGCGGGCAGCAGGCGCTCGAAGGGGTTCGAGGTGAAGAGCATGAACGAAAGGAACCCCACGCTCACCAGGCCCATGACGCCGAGGATGCGCGCCACGACTTCGTCGGGCAGGCTGCGGCTGAAGACAGAGACCGCGACCATCCAGATCGAGAGCATCAGCACCCACAGCAGGAGCGACCCCTCGTGGCTGCCCCAGCTCGCCGCGAGCCGGTAGTGCGCCGGCAGGCCGGAATTGGAGTTGTTGGCGACGTTCAACACCGAGAAGTCGTTGTTGAAGAACGACCAGGCGAGGCAGAAGAACGCGGTCGCTACGAAGACGAACTGGCCCGTCGCCGCGGGCCGCGCCATGGCGACGAAGGCGGGGACGCCGCGCGCCGCGCCAATGATCGGCAGCGTGGCCTGCGCCAGCGCGATGACGAGCGCGACGATCAGCGCGAACTGGCCGAGCTCGGGGATCATCGCGCCGCCCCGGCGGGAATCACGACGCTGCGCGCCGCCTTGTCGGCTTCGGCCTTGGAGATCGCGTGCCCGGCCTCGGGCGGCATGTAGTTCTCGTCGTGCTTGGCGAGCACCTGCGTGGCGCGGAACACGCCGTCGGGGCCGAGGCTGCCCTGCGCCACCACGCCCTTGCCCTCCTTGAAGAGGTCGGGAAGGATCCCCTTGTACACCACCGGCAGGCTCTTCGCGGTGTCGGTGACGAGGAACTCGACCGTGAGCCCGTCGCTCGCGCGCTTCAGGCTGCCGCTCTCGACCATGCCGCCGACGCGGAACGTGCCGCTCGCGGGCGCCTGCCTGGCCGCGACCTCGCTCGGGCTGAAGAAGAACACGACGTTGCCGCGGAAGGCGTTGAGCACCAGCGCCGCGGCTACAGCGATGAGTGCCAGGCCGGCGGCGATCGCGGCCAGGCGCTTGTGGCGGGGTTTCATTTCCTGCTTTTCCGAATCAAAACAAAGACCTCTACGGCGATGCACAGGGCAGCTACGCCATAGGACCCCCAGACATACGGGGCATACCCCCCCATGGCGAGAAAGTCGCTCAGACTGCCCCAGTTCATCCTAGGTCCCTTTGACCTTCATCAAGTTCCCGCGCTCATGCGGACCCATTCGGTGTCGCGCTCGCGCTCGAGGATGATCGAGCGCACGCGCGCGAGCGCCGTAGCGATGCTGTACATCCAGGCGGCGAGCGCCATGAGCAGCATCCCCGCGAGCATCGTGGTGGCCATGCTCGGTGCGCGCGTCAGGCTCACCGAAGCCCCCTGGTGCAGCGTGTTCCACCACTGCACCGAGAAGTAGATGATCGGGACGTTCACCGCGCCGACGAGCGCGAGGATCGCGCCCGCACGGTCGGCGCGTTGCGGGTCGGCGAAAGCCGCTTTCAGCGCGATGAAGCCGAGGTACAGGAACAGCAGGATCAGCTCCGAGGTGAGGCGCGCGTCCCACACCCACCAGGTGCCCCAGGTGGGCTTGCCCCAGAGCGCACCCGACCACAGCGCGATGAAGGTGAACATCGCGCCGGTGGGCGCGATCGCCGAGGCCATCATGCCCGAGAGGCGCGTGTTCAGCGCGAGGCCCAGCCCCGCCCAGCCCGCCATGACGAGGTAGAGGAACATCGACATCCAGGCCGCGGGCACGTGGATGAAGATGATGCGGTAGGACTCGCCCTGCGTGGCGTCGGTCGGCGCTACGAAGAACCCCAGGTAAAGCCCCGGCAGCGCGAAAGCGACGGCGAGAATCGCGAACCACGGCACCATTCTTCCGGCGAGCGGGAAGAATGCCTGTGGGGAACCGAAGCGGAACCAGCCGATGGTCATCAATCGAGGGCGACGCGCAGCGCCGCGCAGGCGGCC
>JBFLYF010000160.1:0-7078 GCA_040756795.1 Pseudomonadota bacterium | reverse complement strand
CCCAGGCGAGCGCGGCGTTCGCGCGGCGCGGCACGTAGCCGAGCTTGCGGCCGCGCCACTCCACGCGCACCGCGTTCGCGTCGTGCGCGTTGTCCGGCTCGCGCACCAGCTCCAGCGCGTCGCCCGCCTTGAGCAGCGGCCAGGCCTCGGCCGCCTCGGCGTAGCGGAAGCCCGCGAGCGGCGAGCTCTGCACGAGAAGGCGGACGCTCTGCCCGCCGGCAGGAAAAGCGAGAGCCAATGCAAGCAGGCTACAGGCCAAACGCATCGCGGATCCAGCGGATGCGCCCCGGCTCGAGCGCATCGAGCAGCAGCACGTCGAAGCGGCAGTTGGCCTCGGCGCGGTGGCTGAGGTACAGGCGCGCGGCCGCGATCAGGCGCGAGCGCTTGGCGGCGGTGACGCTCTCGGCCGCGCCGCCGAAGCGCTCGCCGTGCCGCAGGCGCACCTCGGCGAACACCAGCGTGCCGTCCTCCTCGGCGACGAGGTCGATCTCGCCCAGCCGGCAGCGCCAGTTGCGCGCCAGCACCCGCAGCCCTGCCTTGCGCAGCAGGTCCGCGCACAGCTCCTCGGCTCGCATGCCGGCCCGGTTCATGGCAGTCTTAACGGGCCCGGCCGATCCGGGTTGACCCCTGCCCCCGGTGCCCGGAACGCTCTACATCGTCGCCACGCCGATCGGCAACCTCGCCGACGCGAGCCCGCGCTCGATCGAGGTGCTCCGCGCGGCCGACCTCGTCGCCTGCGAGGACACGCGCACCTCGCGCACCCTGCTCGCGCGCCACGGCATCGCCACGCCGGTCGTGGCCCTGCACGCGCACAACGAGGCGATCCGGTCGAAAAAGCTCCTCGAAATGCTGCTGCAGGGCAAGAGCATCGCGCTGGTCAGCGACGCCGGGACCCCGGGGGTCTCGGACCCGGGTGCGCTGCTCGTCGCGGCGGCGCACCGCGAGGGCCTGCGCGTCGTGCCCGTGCCGGGGCCCAGTGCGGCGATTGCCGCCTGGTCGGCCTCGGGGTTCGCGGCGGACCGCTTTCAGTTCATCGGCTTCATGCCCGGAACGAAGGACGAGGATCTGGACGAACTGGAAGTCCCCTGGCCGGTGATCCTGTACGAGGCGCCGCACCGCGTGCGCGCCACGCTGCGGCGGCTGCTCGAGCGCTTCGGCCCGGAGCGCGAGCTGCTGATCGCGCGCGAGCTGACCAAGAAGTTCGAGGAAGTCGCGCGCATGAAGCTGGGCGAGGCGCCCGCGTGGCTCGAGGGCGCGCACCGCGAGCAGGGCGAGTTCGTGCTGGTCCTGGGGCCGGGCGCCGCGAAGAGTCCCGCGCTTTCTGCCGGACACAGGATCATGAAAATTCTTCTGCAAAAACTGCCGGCGGGCGAGGCGGCAAGCCTCGCCGCGAAGATCACCGGGCTGCCGCGCAACGCGCTCTACAAGTCTTCTCTGAAAGGTCCCAAGTAAAATCCGGGCGTGGACCAGATCACGCTCACGCGCCCGGACGACTGGCACCTGCACCTGCGCGACGGCCCCGGGATGGCCGCGGTGCTCGCCGACAGCGCGCGGCGCTTCGCGCGCGCCGCGGTGATGCCGAACCTGAAGCCCCCGGTGCGCACCACGCAGGAGGCGCTCGAGTACCGCGAGCGCATCCTCGGCGCGCTGCCCGCGGGGGCGCGCTTCGAGCCGCTGATGACGCTCTACCTCACCGACGACACGCCGCCCGAGGAGATCTCGCGCGCCAGGCTCTCCGGGCGCGTGCTCGGCGTCAAGCTCTACCCGGCGGGCGCCACCACGCACGCGGAGGCGGGCGTGACGCGCATCTCGCGCTGCTTCGCGACGCTCGAGCGCATGCAGGAGCTCGGCGTGCCGCTGCTGGTGCACGGCGAGTCGACCGACCCGGCGATCGACGTCTTCGACCGCGAGAAGGCCTTCATCGACGAGGTGCTCGGGCCGATGGTCGAGCGCTTCCACGGCCTGAAGATCGTGCTGGAGCACATCACCACGCGCGACGCGGTGCACTATGTCGAGGTGACCGGCGCCAACGTCGCCGCGACGATCACCGCGCACCACCTGCTGCTCAACCGCAACTCGCTGTTCCTCGGCGGCCTGCGCCCGCACCACTATTGCCTGCCGGTGCTCAAGCGCGAGCAGGACCGCGAGGCGCTGGTCGAGGCCGCGACCTCCGGCAACCCGAAGTTCTTCCTCGGCACCGACAGCGCGCCGCATGCGCGCGCCGCGAAGGAAAGCGCCTGCGGCTGCGCCGGCATCTACACCGCGCACGCCGCGATCGAGCTCTACGCGGCGGCGTTCGAGGAGGCCGGCGCGCTCGACAAGCTCGACGATTTCGCCGGCCGCTTCGGCGCGGCGTTCTACGGGCTGCCGCAGAACGGCGACAAGATCACGCTGACGCGCGAGGAATGGACGGTGCCGCAGACACTGCCCTTCGGCGATGCGCAGCTCGTGCCGCTGCGCGCCGGCGAGACCGTGCCGTGGAAGCTCGCCTAGCGCACCCGGTTTTCGACTCGATCAGGTACTGGCTGGAACGGATCGGAGACCAGCCCTCGCTCGAGCTCTTGAATTCGTTTTCCGAAGAAAGAAACCTGAGAACGGAAAGCGGCAGGCCGGTTCGTTTCGTGGCGCCTTCGCGCTCGGATCCGTACTACGAGATCCAGCTCTTCGAGACCGGGCAGGTCCAGACCCGCCCAGAAAACTGGCACGACCTGTTCAACGCGCTCGCCTGGCTCGCGTTCCCGAGAACCAAGGCGCGCATCAACTGCATGCACGCAGCGGAGATTCCGCGCGAGGGCGGGAAGCGGGGGCGGCTGCGCGACATGCTGACCATCTTCGACGAGGGCGGCGCGATCCTCGAGTGCGCCGAGCCGGAACTCGAGCGCATGGTGCGGGAATCGCGCTGGCACGATCTGTTCTGGGAGCACCGAGCACGCTTGCGCGCAGCGTTGCGCGTCAAGGTGCTCGGGCACGCCGTGATGGAGGCGGCGCTCGCGCCTTACCCGGGGATCACTTGCAAGGTCGTATTCGTCGCGCCCTCGAGCGACCCCGATTCTCAGGCGGCGGACTGGCTCGCAAGCCGCGGCCGCACGCCGCGCGATCTGCCGCCGTTTCCCATCCTCGGCTACCCCGGATGGGACGAGCGCAACGGGCGCGCCGAGTTCTACGCCGACACGCGCTACTTTCGACCCTCGGCCTACGGAAACGCGGGGAAGCGCGTTTCCTGACCCCCGGAGACGGCTTCGGGGTGGCGCTCGAGGACCAGCTGGCGGATTCGCTCCACTTTTTCGAGCGGCACGTCGGCCATGAGCAGCACCTTGCCCTGCCCGATCTCGGCCTGGAACTGCTTCAGGCGCGAGTTCGGCACCGCCGCCGCGGCCATGCTCGCCATCCACGCGCCGAGGATCGCGCCGATCACCGCAGCGATCAGCACCGTGACCAGCTGCGGGTTGCCCGCCGGCGGGAACGCGACGATCACCGCGCCGAGCACCAGCCCGCCGATTCCGCCCACCGCAAGGCCGATGCCCGCGCCGTGCAGCAGGTCCGTCTTCTGCAGGTAGTTCGCCTCGTGGAGCTCGCCCAGGTCGGTGCCGCGCCTGGCGAGAAAATGCATGTGGCGGTCCTCGACCCGCGCGAGCAGCAGGTCGTCGGCGGTGCGCTTCGCGCTCGCGACGTCGGGCAGCAGGAAGTAAAGGCGTCTGCGCATGCGGCCTCCTTCGCGTCAAAGCCCCCTCTGCCCGAGGGTTCTACGCCTGCGGCCCGGCCGAGGCAACGCTGCAGCGCGGTAAAATGCGCCTCGGGAGCTGGCCAGGCAGCCGCTGGGCCGCGAGGCACAGAGGAAAGTCCGGGCTCCACAGAGCGGGATGCGGGGTAACACCCCGGCGTGGCGACACGACGAACAGGGCCACAGAGACGAGTCGCACCCGTCACAGGGTGCGGGTGAAACGGGCAACCTCCATCCGGAGCAACACCAAATAGGCAAGCGCCCGAGGTCTGCTCGACCGAGCTTGCGGGTAGGTGGCTAGAACCCGGGGGCGACCCCGGGTCCAGAGGAATGGCTGTCGGGGGGTTCCCTTCGGGGCGGCCCTTGCACAGAACCCGGCTTATCGGCCGGCTCCCGCAGTACCCCGGGACGGGACAGAGGGATAAATTCCTTGCCGCGGTCCCGGCGAGGCCCGATAATTCTGTCAGAAAACGTAAAAGGCGCGAGGGGGCGCCTGGGCCGATGCAGAACCGGCTGAACCAGAACGACGTCACCAACCGCATCAACGTCGAGGACGCGAACCAGGTGCGGGACGCGGTGCTTGCGCTGTTCACGGCCCGCTATCCCGGCTGCCAGTTCGCCGCGCTCGGCCGCGCCTTCGACGACGTGAGCGCGCTGTTCGACGGGCGCTACCCGGGCTACCTGCCTTGCGACACCCTGTACCACGACGTGCGCCACACGCTCGACATGACGCTCGCCATGGCGCGCCTGGTCGACGGCCACGACCGTGCCTGCGCCGGCCCGGAGCGGCTCGGCGCGCGGCGCGCGGCGCTCGGCGTGGTGATCGCGTTGCTGCACGACTCGGGCTACGTGCGGCGCCTGTCCGAGGCGGACGTCGAGAACGGCGCAGTCTTCACCAAGATCCATGTCAGCCGCAGCGCCGACTTCCTGCTCGGCTACCTGCCGACCATCGGCTTCGGCGACGAGGCCCAGCTCGCCTCGCGCCTGGTGCATTTCACCGGCTACGAGATGGACATCGACGACATCAAGGTCGACGACCCGAAGGACCGGCTGCTGGGCTGCATGGTCGGCACCGCGGACCTGATCGGCCAGATGTCGGACCGCATGTACCTCGAGAAATGCCGCGAGTTCCTCTACAAGGAGTTCGTGCTCGGCGCGATCGCGCGCGAGCGGCTCGCCGACGGCCGCGAGATCGTGCGCTACGCCTCGCCCGAGGACCTGATCTACAAGACGCCGGGCTTCTACGAGTATGTCGCGCGCGAGCGCATCAGCCGCAAGCTCGACGGCGCCGACCGCTACGCCGAGGCGCACTTCGACGGCCCGAGCCTGTACCAGGCCGAGATCGACGCGAACATGAGCTACCTGCGCGAGGCGATCGAGAAGGCCGACCTCGAGCGGCTGCGCCGCGCCTGCTACTCGCTCTCGATGCGGCACGCGCGGGCCGCCTGATTTTCTGTGGGGTTTGTCACACCGCAGTAGTCTCGCTACTTGCCACCCGCGGGCAGGCATGGCAAAACTACGCCATGACACTTTCTGACAGGCGGTCGAGCGGCCGTGCGCCGCAGGCGCCGGCGCTGGCGCAGCTGCTTGCCGACAGCGCCCTGAGCCGCGCCGCGCTCGCCGCCTGCGGCTTCCCCGTGGCGCTCGCCGACGCGACCGCCAAGGCCCGGCCCCTCACCTATGTCAACCCCGCCTTCGAGAGCTATTTCGGCTACCGGACCGACGAGCTGATCGGGCGCCCGGTGATCACGCTGCTGTTTCCCGAGGCCGAGGGCGCGGCGAGCATGTTCAACGACGCGCCGGCACGGCTGCAGTTGCGGGCGCGTCGCAAGGACGGCACGGCGGCCGACGTGGATCTCTCGATCGGCATGGTGCATGGCGCCGACGGGCGCCTGACGCACTGGGTGCTTGCCTTCGCCGACCGCAGCGAGCTCGAGCGCCTGCGCGAGGAGCTGCGGGTCCTCCGCGCGATCGCCGCCGCACCTTAAGAAATAAGCCCCTAGTCGTCCTTCGACTTGAGCGACTGCCAGAGGTCGACCAGCATCAGCGTCACGCCTCCGATGATGACAACGCCGAGCGCGATGTCCTGCAGCTTGAAAACGGGCGGCAGCAGGTAACCGAGCATCAGGATTACGGCCACCGCCCCCGCCAGGTACTTGAATCGCATCCCGGGTCCCTTTCCCGATTGTCAGCCACGCGCCAGGCGCGCCACCAGCCAGCGCGCGGTGCGCAGCAGGCGCGCATCGCCGTTGCGCGGCCCGACCAGCTGCACCCCGAGCGGCAGGCCGTTGGCGCCGTGCATCAGGGGCAAATTGAGCGCCGGCGTGCCGAGCAGCGTCCAGAGCGTGCAGAAAGACGGGTCGCCGGTCGCGCCGAGTCCCCTGGGCGCCGTGCCCGGGGCCGACGGGGTCACGATCGCGTCGCAGCGCTCGAAGATCTCGTCGAACCCCTCGATGAGCAGCGGAACGCGCGCGAGCGCGATCTGGTAGTCGAGCGCGCTCACCGCGCGCCCCTGCTCGAGCTGCGCGCGCAGCCGCTCGGAGAGCCGATCGCGGCCCTTTTCCCACTCGAGGTCGAGGTTCGCCGCCATCTCCGCCTGCATGATGATGCGGTGCCAGTCGAGCGCGCGCTGCGTCATCTGCGGCAGCTCGACCTCTACGACCCGGTCGCCGAGCTCGGCCGCCAGCTCGGCGAACGCCTCCTTCGTCTCCTCCTCGGCACGATCCCACGCCGGGCCCTTCACGAAAGCGAGCAGCGGCGGCAGCGGCGGCTCTTCGGCGAGCAGCGCGCCGAACGGAAGGCGCGCGCGCGGGCGGGTATCGGGGTCGCCTTCGTCGTAGCCCACGAGCGCCTCGCCCAGGAGCGCGAGATCTTCAAGACTCCTGGAAAAGAAGCCCACGTGATCGAGCGTGCGCGAGAGTTTCAGTATCCCGGTGCGCGGCACGAGACCGTGCGTCGGCTTGAAGCCGTAGACGCCGCAGAACGCCGCCGGCCGGATCACCGAGCCGTTGGTCTGGCTGCCGATCGCGAGCGGCACCATGCCGGCGGCGACCGCCGCGGCCGAGCCGGAGGACGACCCGCCCGGCGTGTGTTCGGGGTTGTGCGGATTGCGCGTCTTGCCGGGATGGAAATAGGCGCATTCGGTGGTCACGGTCTTGCCGAGGATCACCGCGCCCGCGGCGCGCAGCATCGCGACTGCCGCGGCATCGCGCGCCGGCGTCCGCCCGGCGTGCAGCACCGTTCCGTCCTCGGTAGGCATGTCGGCGGTGTCGATGATGTCCTTGACGCCGACCGGTATCCCGTGCAGCGGGCCTATCGCCTCGCCGGCCCGGCGCCGCTCGTCGCGCGCGCGCGCCT
>JBFLYF010000016.1:0-19217 GCA_040756795.1 Pseudomonadota bacterium | reverse complement strand
TCGACCAGGGCGCGCGCGTCCTGCACCAGGCGCCTGGTTTCCTGCGCGAGCTCGGGCAGCGAGCGCGCGGCCTCGTCCACGTGCTGCAGCGTGCCGCGCGCAAGGCGCCGGTTGTCCTCGGCGAGCCAGGCTTCGGCGCGCTCGAGCACCACGGGCATCCTTTCGGAAGCCGCCTGCAGGTTCGCGGTGATGCGGTCGAGCGACGCCAGCGCCGAGTCGAGCCGCTTGCGGTTCTCCGGCGTCATCAGCGCGTTCAGGCTCGCCATCAGCTCGCGCGCGTCGCGCACCGCGCCCTCGGCGCTGTCCGAGAGCATGTCGATGAGCGAGGGCCTGAGCGGCAGCTCGGCGAGGCCGTCCGGCCCCTTCGGCGCGGGCTGCATGTCCCTGTAGTCGTCCAGCAGGTGCACGTAGGAGATGCCGGTGATGCCCTCCATGCCGAGCTGCGCGTAGGTGCCGCGCGTCACCGGGATGGCGTTGTCGACCTCGATGTCGATCAGAATGCGCCGCGGGTCCCTGGCGTCCAGGCCGATGTCCTTCACGCGCCCTACCCCCATGCCTCGATAGCGCACCTGGGCCTCGGGGTTCAGGCCCGAGACCGGAACCGTGGAGACCACGCGGTAGGCCGTGCGCTCCACCGGCACGCGCGCGAGCCACTGCGCCCACAGCAGGATGCAGGCGGCGATGCCGAGGACGAACACTCCCGTGACGAGCGCGAAGGCGCGGCTTTCCATCCCTGTTTCCCGGTGCGGCGCTCAATGTTCGAGTGCGCGCCGGCCCCGGTCTCCCCCGAAAAAGTTCTGCACGAAGCGGTGATCCAGCCCGCGGACCGCGGCGATCGTGTCGCAGGCGATTATATGCTGGTCGGCGAGCACCGCGACGCGGTCGGTGAGCTCGTTGAGCGTGTCGAGGTCGTGCGTCACCATGAGCACCGCGAAGCGGTGGTCCTCGCGCAGCCGCCTGATGAGCTGCACGAAGCGCTCGGAGCGGTCCGGGTCGAGGCCCGCGGTGGGCTCGTCCAGCACCAAGAGGTCCGGCGAGAGCGCGAGCGCGCGCGCGAGCGACACGCGCTTCACCATCCCGCCCGAGAGGTTCGCGGGCAGCAGCTTGCCGTGCTTCGGCTCGAGCTCGACCTGCGCGAGCTTGGTGTTGACGATGGCGCGGATCTCCTCCTCGCCCAAGCCGCCGCGCTCGCGCAGCGGGAAAGCGACGTTGTCGTAGACCGTGAGGGCCGAATAGAGCGCGCCGTTCTGGAACAGCATGCCCATGCGCCGGCGCGCGTCGCGCACCCGCTTCGCGCTCGGGTCGTCCCAGGACACGCCGAACACGCGCACCCGGCCCGCCGCGGGGCGCTTCAGGCCGAGGATCACGCGCAGCAGCTGCGTCTTGCCGCTGCCCGAGCCACCCACGAGCGAGAGCACCTCGTCGCGCCGCACCTTGAGCTCCAGGTCCTTGTGCAGGATCTGCCCCGCGCCCACGGTGTTGACCAGGCCCTCGATCTCGATGACGTGCTCAGCCGACATCGCGCAGCAGGATGGCGAAGATCGCGTCCAGGATGATCACGCAGGTGATCGAGGCCACCACCGAGCGCGTCACGCCCACGGCGAGGCTGTCGGTGTTGGGCAGCACGCGCAGCCCGTAGTGGCAGGCGACGAAGGCGACCGCGAAGCCGAACGCGGCCGACTTCCAGATGCCGATCCAGAAATTCACCACCTCGACCGCCTGCGGCAGCGCCTGCAGGAACGCGCCCGGCGTGATGCCGAGCGTGAAGCGCGAAACCAGCATCGCGCCGGCGAGCGCCGCCATGTCTGTGCAGAAAGTGACGAGCGGCAGCGCGAGCGCGAGCGCGAGCACCTTGGGCAGCACCAGGCGCGAGGTGACCGAGACGCCCATCACGGAGAGCGCCTCGACTTCCTCGGTGACGCGCATCACGCCGAGCTGCGCCGTGATCGCCGAGCCCGAGCGCCCCGCCGAGATGATCGAGGCGAGCATCGGCCCGAGCTCCCTCAGCACGCCCACGCCCACGATGTTGATGACCAGCAGGTCCGCGCCGTAGCGCTTGAGCTGCAGCGCCGAGAGGTAGGTGAGCACGATGCCGACCAGGAACCCGACCAGCATCGTCACCGGCAGCGCGGTGACGCCGGCGCGAAAGACCCCCGCCGAGAACTCGCGCAGCGGGATCTCGCGCGGCCGGCGCGCGAGCCACAGCGCATCGAGCGTCAGCTGCCCGAGCAGCGTGACCGCGTCGCGCAGGTGCACCGCCGCGCCGCCCGCGCCGCGGCCCAGCGCCTCGACCGCCCAGAGCGGATCGAACCGCTCGGCCTCGCTCTTCGCGAGCAGCCCCTGGCTCACCTGGCTGAGCATCTCGTGGTGGCGCGCCTGCGCCTGCACGTGCTGCGCATTGCGCAGCGCATGCGCGAGCCACACCGCGCCGGCGTCGTCCAGCGCCGAGATGCCGCTCAGGTCCCAGGCCACCTCGCCGGCGGGCCGCTTCTCGAGCTCGGCGAGGCGCCGCGCGAGCTCGGCGTGGCGCTCCTTCAGCCCGTTGAAAGTCCACTCGCCGGTGGCGCGCGCCCGCACCGGCACCGGGTCTTGCGCCCGGAAGTCGATCTCGAGCGCGGCGGCGGTGCTCGGCATGGCGCGCGAGTATACTCCGCGCGCGATGCAACTCGTTGATATCGGTGCGAATCTTACACACCCGGCGTTCCGCGACGACCTGCCGGAGGTGCTGGTGCGGGCCCGGGAAGCCGGTGTTGCACAGATCATCGTTACCGGCACGACGGTGGAGGAAAGCCGAAAAGCTCTGGAGCTTGGTCTTCACTCCACCGCCGGCGTGCATCCCCATCACGCGCGGCAATGCAATGCCCAGACGATTCCGCATTTGAGGGAAATTGCCCGGCACGACCGTGTGGTGGCGATCGGCGAATGCGGCCTGGACTTCAACCGCAACTACTCGCCGCACCCGGACCAGGAGAAGTGGTTCGTAGCGCAGCTGGAGCTGGCGATCGAGCTCAAGAAGCCGCTTTTCCTGCATTCACGGGACGCTTTCCCCCGTTTCACGGAAATTCTGAAGCAATACAACATTCAGAATGCTGTTGCACACTGCTTCACCGGCGGCAAGGCGGAGCTGCATGCCTGCCTGGACCTCGGCCTGTACGTCGGCATCACCGGCTGGATCTGCGACGAGCGGCGCGGCGCGCACCTGCTGGAGCTCGCGCGCGAGATCCCGGCCGACCGGCTGCTGCTGGAGACCGACGCGCCGTACCTGACGCCGCGGGACTTGAGGCCGCAGCCGCGCGCGCGGCGCAACGAGCCCGCCTTCCTGCCGCATATCCTGCGCACGGTGGCGCGCGCCCTCGGCAAGCCCGCCGAGGAGGTCGCCGCGCAGACCACGCGCAACGCAGTGACGCTTTTCGGCCTGGACCAGCATGAACCTGGCACAGCTGCTCCTCAGAAGCGCGCGCTGGCTGCCTGAGCGCCCCGCCCTCGCGGTGGGCCGGCAGGCGGTGCAGAGCTACCGGGAGCTCGCTTCCCGGGTCGAGAGGCTGTCCGCAGGAATGAGAGCCAGGTTCGGCCTGCAGCAGGGCGATCGGGTCGCGCTCGCGATGAAGAACTGCCCCGAGTACTACGAGATCATGTTCGCCTGCTGGCACGCCGGCCTTGCCGTGGTGCCCATGAACGCCAAGCTGCACGCCAGGGAGTTCGAGTACATCATCGGCAACTCGGGAGCGAAGCTTTGTTTTGCGACTGAAGAGCTTCTGCCGTCGTTGTCGTTTTTTGACAGGGTTGTCGCGGTGAACTCCGGGGAATACAAAGGCCTTCAAGGTGAAGTTCAAGACCCTTACCCCTCGAAGCCCGAGGACCCGGCGTGGCTGTTCTACACCAGCGGCACCACCGGCGTGCCCAAGGGCGCGACGCTCACGCACCGCAACCTGCTCTTCCAGACGCACGCCTACTACGCCGACATCGACCGCCTCGGTCCCGGCGACGCGATCCTGCACGCCGCGCCGCTGTCGCACGGCTCGGGCTGCTACGCCCTGCCGCACTTCGCCGCCGGCGCGGTAAACGTCATCCCCGAGAGCGGCCATTTCGAGCCCGACGAGATCTTCGACCTGCTCGATCACTGGACGGGGGCCTCGTTCTTCGCCGCGCCGACCATGGTGGTGCGGCTGCTCGCGAGCAGGGCGGCGCGCGCCCCCCGGCACCTGAAGGCGCTGATCTACGGCGGCGCGCCGATGTACGTGGCCGATTCGCTGCGCGCGATCGAGCTCTTCGGCGCGCGCCTCTACGGGCTCTACGGCCAGGGCGAGGCGCCGATGACGATCACCGGACTGCCGCAGGAGCTGCACCGGAAGGAGAATCCGGAGCTGTTGTCTTCCTGCGGCCTCGCGCGTACCGGCGTGGAAGTCAGGATCTTCGACGAAAGAGACGAGGAGAAGCCCCTCGGCGAGATCGGCGAGATCGTGACGCGCTCGGACTGCGTCATGGCGGGCTACTGGAAGAACCCGGAAGCGACCGCGAAGGCGCTGCGCGGCGGCTGGCTGCACACGGGCGACCTCGGCAGCCTGGACGAGCAGGGCTTCCTCACCATCCGCGACCGCTCCAAGGACATGATCATCTCGGGCGGCGCGAACATCTACCCGCGCGAAGTCGAGGAGGTGCTGCTGCGCCATCCCGCGGTCGCGGAGTGCTCCGTGGTCGGCCGCGCTCACCCGGAGTGGGGTGAGGAAGTTGTGGCTTTTGTCGTGCTGAAAAAAGATCTTCCCGGGGTAAAAGAACTGGAGCTGGAAAATCTCTGCCTCGCCAACATCGCCCGCTTCAAGCGGCCGCGCGAGTACCGCTTCGTGGACTCGCTGCCGAAGAACAACTACGGCAAGATCCTCAAGACGGAGCTGCGCAAGCTCCTATAATCGGCCGCTCAATGGACCGGCGCGCCGTCATCCTGGTCGCGGACGATTCCGAGGACATCCGGAACCTGTTCGGCGTCATGCTCAAGCGCCACTACGAGGTCAAGTTCGCGGCCAACAGCGACGAGACGCTCGCCGCGGCGGACACCGAGCCCCTGCCCGACCTGATCCTGCTGGATGTCGAGATGCCCGAGCTCGACGGCTACGAGGTGTGCGCGCGCCTGAAAGCCAACCCGGCGCTCGCGCACATCCCGGTGATCTTCGTCACCGGGCGCAGCGACGCCAAGGACCAGGCCAAGGGCCTGCTCGCCGGCGCGGTCGACTACATCGCCAAGCCGATCAGCGCGCCGATCACGCTGCTGCGCGTGCGCAACCAGCTCGACCTCGCCGACCGGCGCCGCCTGCTGGAAGAGCAGGTGCAGCAGCGCACCGAGGAGCTCTACGAGACGCGCGTCGAGCTGATCCGGCGGCTGGCGCGCGCCATGGAGTACCGCGAGGGCGGCATGACCAACCGCGTGCTGCGCGTGAGCGAGTACGTGGAGCTGCTGTCGCGCGCGGTGGGGCTGAAGGACCGCGTCGTGGAGGTGCTGGCGCAGGCCGCGCCGCTCTACGACATCGGCAAGCTGGGCGTCTCGGAGCACGTGCTGAAGAAGAGCGACGCGCTGAACGAGAAGGAATGGGAGGAGATGCGCCGCCACGCCGAGATCGGCGCCCAGATCATCGGCGAGCACAAGGATCCGCTGCTCGAGCAGGCGCGCGTCATGGCGCTCACGCACCACGAGCGCTGGGACGGCGCCGGCTACCCGAAGAAGCTCAAGGGCAACGAGATCCCGGTGCCGGGCCGCATCATGGCGGTCGCGGACGCCTTCGAGGCGATGACCGCGACGCAGCGCCACCGCAGCCCGATCGCCCCGATGGAGGCCGCCAAGCGCATCCAGGCCGAGTCCGGAAAGCAGTTCGACCCCACCGTGGTCGCCGCCTTCACTCGCATGGTCAAGGAATTCGAGGCGGTGCGCGCGAAGCACAAGGACGAGCTCGAGGGCATCCACGACCTCGACTTCAGCCCGGCGAAGAAGAAATAGCTAGCGCCGTCGCAGGATGGCGTAATTGCCGTTCGCCGCGGCGACGAGCGTCCCGGCCAGGTACACCTTCGACTCGAGGTTGGCGACCGTCTTGCCGCGATTGAGAAGGGTGGTCTCGCAGACCAGCGTGCCCTTCGTCGCCGGCCGGAAATAGTTGATCTTGATCTCGATCGTGGCGCAGGATTCGCCTTCCTCCAGCGTCGGGTAGAGCGCCGCGCCCATGCCCGTGTCGGCAAGCGCGAAGACCACGGCGCCGTGCACGACGTGATGCGGGTTCAGGTGCTCGGGCGCGATCGCGAGCTCGCAGCGGCTGCGCCCGGCGGCCTGCTCGGTGAACCGGAGCCCGATGTGCTCGGCGAACGGATGCTTCATGCGCCCGCCCGCCTATGCAGGCGACACGACGAGGTAGACCGCAAGGAGCAGCCCGAGCACGCCGATCGCGGCGGCGAAGAGGACGGCGAATTCCCTCCGGTACAGCGCCGGCCGGTCCGACGGCGGAAGAGTGGAAATGAACCTCTGATGCTGCACGGTGGCGAGCAGGACCGCGAGCGCGCCGACCAGGACGAAGAGGACGCCGAGGATCGCCGAAACCCCCAGGCCATTGCGCTCCGGCTGCGCCTGGGATTGCAACTGCAGCAGGCGCAGGAACAGGCCGAAGCGCGCAACCACGAAGCCCAGCGCCATCACCGTGAGGCCGGTGCGCACCCACGCGAGCAGCGTGCGCTCGGCGGCGAAGAAAACGCGCGGGTCGGCTTCTCCCATCAGAGCACTTCGATGATGCGCCGGGCGGGATCGACGCGCACGCGGTCCCCCGTCTTCACGATCGCGCGCGGGTCCGGCTCCCAGCCTTCGGTGATCGGGATGCCGGCGAAGATCGCGCCCTGCACCATCACCGGGTTGGTGACGCCGAAGACGAAGGCCTTCGGCGCGATCTTCTTCCACTTGATGTCGTAGAACGCCCAGCCCGCGGCGATGCCGCCCTTGGCGGTGGGGAAGAAGCAGATCTTGTCCACGATGCTCTGCCCTTCCAGCTTGTGGCCCGGCTTGGTGATCAGGCCGCTCCAGCGGTCCAGGTCGTAGCGCGGCGAGAAGCCTTCTTCCGAAACCAGGGCCTCTCCCTCGACCAGGGGTCCGTACGCGCGTCTCACGGAAATGCGCCTCAACGTAGAACCCCGGAGCAGGCGATCTCGACACAGTCCGCGGTGCGCCTGAGGATCGTGTTGAAGCGGTGCGCGCCGATGATGTTGACGATCTTCGCGGAGTTGGAGACGAGGTTCGTCCAGCGGTTGGCCTTTCTCATCGACGAGAGGTTCTGCAGGATATAGAAGCACACCCCCTGCAGGATCGTCACTCCGGCGGCTTCGAGTGTCTTTATGTATTCAAGCTCTTTGGCCTGGTTGTATACAGCGGAGTTCGTAGTGACAAAACAGCTCGAACCCTCCTTTACCTTCCTGCCCTCGAACAGCTGCGCGAGGCGCTTCATCTCGAACAGCGACTGCTGCGGGCCGGAGAACACCACCAGCCGCGCATCGCCGTCGCCGAGGCTGTAGCTCGAATAGACCTGGGAGATCTTCTTCTCCGTGATCTGGATTTTCCCGGACGGAACGTTTCCGCCAAGGGCTTCCTCCAGGGAAGAAGCCTCTGGAGTAACCCCCACAAAGTGAAACATCGCCATCGAGCCGTAGCTCGCCAGCGCTGCCCCCAGGTGCTTCAATTCGTCTGCGGTAGGCGTGCGCCGGTAGCCGTGGAACACGGGGACCGCGAAGTAGTCCTGGTGCGCCTCGCCCACGATCCTGCCCACCGCCCCCCAGTCCGCGAGATCGTCCAGCTTTGCGGACAGCCGGACGGTGAAAGTTCCTTTGCGGTGGGTATCAAGGTGAAAACCGTATTCAGGAGTCCGTCCCGTCAGCGCCGCGGCGAGCGCGGCGGGCCCGGACTCGAAGTTCGTGCGCGCGCCGAACACCGAGTTGGCGTAGATCACGGTGCCGGTGTCGCCCCAGGCGACGCGCTCGCCGAGGTGCGGCTGGTAGACGCTCTGGTAGTTGATGCAGGTGTCGGTGGTGGCGACGTCCATGCGGCGCAGGCAGGCGATGAGCTCCTTCTCCTTGGCGACCTCGCCCGGGTCCTGGCCGAGGCGCTCGCAGTGCGCGAAGTCCACGCAGCGCGCGTTGGTGGTGGTGGGAACCGCGCAGCGCGCGGACTGCCTCGCGCCCTTCCTGAGGAATTCCAGCCCGGCGTCGCCCATGACCTCGATGTCGCCCATCATGTGCACGCCGGTCACGGGCACGAAGCGCTTCGCGCCCCAGAAGCGCCCGACCTCGACCTGGTACTCGAGCGCCCGCCGCACCGCCTCGCCGCGCGCGCCGCCGAGGATCGCCTTCTCCTCGGGGGTGAGGCGCACGCGCGCTACTCGCCCTTGCCCGGCTCGGGCGAGAAGTACTTGTCGTACTTCCCCGGCTCGTCCTTGTGCGCGTCGGCGTCGGGGGGCGGCGTGCCCTTGCGGGTGATGTTCGGCCACTTCTTCGCGTACTCGGTGTTGAGCGCGAGCCAGCTCGCCGCCTGCGGGTCGGAATCGGGCACGATCGCCTTGGGCGGGCACTCGGGCTCGCACACGCCGCAGTCGATGCACTCGTCCGGGTGGATCACCAGCATGTTGTCGCCCTCGTAGAAGCAGTCCACCGGGCAGACCTCGATGCAGTCCATGTACTTGCACTTGATGCAGGCTTCGGTGACGACGTAGGTCATTCCTGTCTTTCGCCGGTCGATCGGAACAGCCCCGATTATCGCATCCCCGCCGTGACGAAATGCATGGCCCGCGAAACTGCCGCGGGTAAGATGGACGCATGCCCAGGACCGCCCTCGGACCGGCGCCCAGGCGCCTGCTCGCGCTGACGCTGCCGCTGGTGGCGATCGTCGCCGCGCTGGTCGGCCTGGCCGCCGCGAGCATGGAGACGCTCTCGGCGGGCAGGGCCTACGTCGGGGGCGAGGGCCTGTGGTCCAAGGCGCAGAAGGACGCGGTGGCCCACCTGCTGCGCTACGCGCGCTCGTTCGACGAGCGCCACTACCGGCGCTACCTGGCCGCGATCGCGGTGCCGCTCGGCGACCGCAAGGCGCGCGAGGCGCTGGAGGCGCCGCAGCCGGACTTCGAGGCGGCGCGCCGCGGCTTCATCGAGGGCCGCAACCATCCCGACGACGTGGACGCCATGGCGCGCCTTTTCGTGCGCTTTCGCCATGTCAGCTACGTGGACAAGGCGATCGGCATCTGGGCCGAGGGCGACCGCAGGATCGAGCAGCTGCGCGACGCCGCCGCGCGCCTCCGGGCGGAGATCGGCGGCGCGCGCGACCCGGCGCGCATCGACGCGCTGCTCGACGAGATCCACGCCGTGGACGCCGCGCTCGCGCCGCTCGAGGACGCGTTCTCCTACACGCTCGGCGAGGCGACGCGCTGGATGCGCGAGACGCTGCTCTACGTGATGCTGGGGGCCTCGCTCGCGCTCCTCGCGGCGGCGGCGCTCGCGACGCGCGCGCTGCTGCGCAGCGCCTACCGCGCGCAGGCCGGCGAGCGGGCCGCCTTGCGCGAGCTCGCCGCCCTCGCCGAGCGCATGGAGTACCTCGCGCACCACGATTCGCTCACCGCGCTGCCCAACCGCGTCATGCTGCAGGAGCGCCTGCGCGAGGCGGTGTCGCTGGCGCGGCGCCACCGCAAGCAGCTCGCGCTGCTGTTCGTGGACCTCGATTATTTCAAGAACGTCAACGACTCGCTCGGCCACGGCGTCGGCGACAGCCTGCTGCAGGCGGTGGCGGCGCGGCTGCGCGCCGCCGTGCGCCAGGAGGACCTGGTCGTGCGCCTGGGCGGCGACGAGTTCTGCATCCTGCTGCAGGACCTCGGCGACCCGCGCGAGGCGGCGCAGGTGGCGGGCAAGCTCCTCACCGAGCTCGCCGAGCCGCACCGCCTCGGCGGGCACGAGCTGCACGTGCCGGCGAGCATCGGCATCGCCTGCCTGCCCGGCGACGGCCACGACATGGAGACGCTGCTCAGGCACGCCGACATCGCGATGTACCGCGCCAAGGCGCAGGGCCGCGGCAACTTCCAGTTCTACTCGCCCGGCGAGCACCGCGGCGCGATGAGCGCGGTGGCGATGTCCGCGGCGCTGCGCCAGGCGCTCGCGCGCCGCGAGTTCGAGCTGCACTACCAGCCGCGCGTGGACGTGCCGAGCGCCCGGGTGGTCGCCGTGGAGGCGCTGCTGCGCTGGCGCCATCCCGAGCGCGGCCTGCTGCTGCCCGAGCAGTTCCTCGCGCTCGCCGAGGAAAGCGGCCTCATCGTGCCGATCGGCGAATGGGCGCTGCGCGAGGCCTGCGCGCAGACCCGCCGCTGGACCGAGGCGGGCTGGGGGCGCCTGGTGGTCGCGGTCAACCTCTCGATGCGCGAGCTGCGCAACCCCGAGCTGCTGGCGCAGGTGCGCGCCGCGCTCGAGGGCAACGGCCTGCCGCCCTGGCGCCTGGAGCTCGAGATCACCGAGACCATCGCCATGCACTCGCCCGAGCACACCGAGCGCGTGGTGCGCGCCTTCTCCGGGCTCGGCGTGCGCATCGCGCTCGATGATTTCGGCACCGGCCACTCGGCGCTGCACTACTTGAAGCGATTTCCGGTAAATCTTCTGAAGATCGACCAGTCGTTCGTCGGCGGCCTGCCCGGGGACCGGCACGACGCGGCGATCGCGCGCGCGATCGTCGACCTGGCGAAGGGCCTGGACCTCGAGATCGTCGCCGAGGGCGTGCGGCTGCCCGCGCAGCGCGACTTCCTGCTCGGGGTGGGCTGCCGCCTCTGCCAGGGCGACCTCTTCGGCGTCCCCGCCCCCGCCGCCGAGATCGAGCCGCTGCTGCGCGGCGGGCTCGCGGCCTAGAGAACGGGAAAATCGGGGTCAGAGCCCGATTTTCCTATCCTTTGACGCAAAGCACTTGCTTCAAGGTATGTACGACCTCGACCAGGTCGGACTGGTTGGCCATCACCTCGTCGATGTCCTTGTAGGCGCCGGGGATTTCGTCCAGCACGCCTTTGTCTTTTCTGCAAACCACATCTTTGGTTTGTTCAATCAGATCCGCAACATCAAATCGCTTCTTCGCCGCGTGCCGGCTCATGCGGCGGCCGGCGCCGTGGGCGCAGGACTGGAAGCTCTCGGCGCTGCCCCTGCCGCGCACGATGTAGCTGCGCGTTCCCATGCTGCCCGGGATGATGCCGAGCTCGCCCGCGCGCGCGCGGATCGCGCCCTTGCGCGTCAGCCACACGTCCTCGCCGTAGTGGCGCTCGCGCTCGACATAGTTGTGGTGGCAGTTGACCGCCTCGGCGGTGACCTCGAAAGGCGGCAGGTGGCGGCGCAGCGCCGCGATCACCAAGTCCAGCATCTCGGCGCGGTTGGCGCGCGCGTAGTCCTGCGCCCAGCCCACCGCCTCGACGTAGTCGTCGAAGTGCCGCGCGCCCTCGGGGAAGTAGGCGAGGTCGCGGTCGGGCAGGATGATCTGCGAGTCCGCGGAATCCTTTTTCGCCAGCTCGATGAAATAGGTCCCGATGGCGTTGCCGATGCCGCGGCTGCCCGAGTGCAGCATCACCCAGACGCGCTGCGACTCGTCCAGGCACACCTCGATGAAATGGTTGCCGCCGCCGAGCGTGCCCATCTGCCGCACCCAGCTCGAGCGCCTGCCGATGCGTTTCTCGATTCCGGGGTGTTTTTCCAGAATTCTCTTCAACCCCCGCCCAAAAGGCCTTGCCGCCTCGTCCCGCGCGTCCCGCTCGTCGTGCTGCCCGAAGCCCACCGGCACGTCGCGCGAGATCTGACCGAACACGCGCTTCAGACTTTTTTCGTCGATATCATTCCCCGTAAGAGACAGGCGCGTCGCGATCATGCCGCAGCCGATGTCCACCCCGACCGCGGCGGGAATGATGGCGTGCAGCGTGGGAATCACCGCGCCGACGGTGGCGCCGATGCCGTGGTGCACGTCGGGCATCGCGGCGACGTGGTGGTGCACGATCGGCAGCCTGGAGATGTTGACGAGCTGCTGGCGGGCGGAGGCCTCCACCTCGCCCGTGTAGACCTTTACCGGGACGCGGCCTTCGCGCAACTCATGCAGCACCGGCATGCGCCGATTCTAGCCCCTGCGGCGCGCGGACCGTCAGCCCGCCAGCTTGGCGAGCAGGCGCTGCAGCTCGCGCCGCTCCCGGGGCGAGAGCCGCGCGGCGCGCTTGCGGTCGTAGCGCGCGACGCTGCGCTTCATGCGCTCGACCAGCGCTTCGCCCTGCGGCGTGAGGTAGAGGCCCCAGGCGCGGCCGTCGTCGGTGCGGTGCCGGCGCTCGGCGAGGCCCCGATCCTCGAACCAGTCCGCGAGCTGCATCGCGCCGGAGCGCGCGATCCCCAGGACGTTGCCGAGCACGCTCTGGCTCAACCCGGGGTTGGCGCCGATCATGACCAGCGCGGTGAAGCGCGGCGGCGTGATCTGCATGCCGCGCGTCGCCTGCTGGAACGCCACGAACATGGCCACCTGCGCGCGCCGGAGCGAATAGCCGAGCAGCTCGTCGAGGACGTCGTAATCGAGCCCCGCCACGCGCTCGATCGGCGCGAGCGCGCGCGGACGGTACGGAGCGATCCGCCGGTTCATTGACCGGGCGATTGTAATGGTCTATAACATTCGCTCCAAGGGGTTCACCTGCGAGGAGGGTCGCATGCCGCAACGCATCAATCGCCGCCAGTTCAACCAGGCCGCCGCAGCGCTCGGAGCGGCCGCCGCCTTCAGCCCGTTCGGCATCGTGCGCGCGCAGGCGCGCAAGCTCAAGGTCGGGGTGCTGCTGCCGCGCTCAGGCGTCCAGGCCGGAATCGGCCAGGACTGCCAGCGCGGCGTCGAGGTGGCCGCCCGGGTGCTCGCCGACCTCGGCCTGCCCGGGCTCGAGGTCATGAACGGCGACACCGAGTCGAACGTCGACGTCGCGCGCTCGCGCGCCGAGCGGCTGATCAGCGAAGGGGCGCAGTTCCTGGTCGGCGCCTTCGACTCGGGCCAGACCACCGCCATCGCCCAGGTCGCCGAGCAGCGCGGTATCCCGTTCGTCATCAACATCGCCGCCGCGCCGCCGATCACCGAGCAGGGCTACAAGTTCGTGTTCCGCAACTTCCCGACCGCGCCGATGATCCTCGGCGACGCGTTCGCCAACCAGCTGGAGATCTTCTCGCTCACCGGCAAGGCGCCCAAGACCTGCGTGTACATGCACGTCAACGACACCTTCGGCGTCGCCATGCAGAAGGGCTTCAGCGGCGTGATGGCGAAGTTCCCGCAGATCCCGTACAAGGTGGTGGACGTCATCGCCTACGACCCGGCGGCGCGCGACCTCTCGGTCGAGGTGGCGAAGGCCAAGGCGAGCGGCGCCGAGGCGCTCGTCATGACGAGCCGCCTGAACGACGCCATCCTCATCACGCGCGAGCTCGTCAAGCAGCGCTGGAACCCGATGGCGGTGCTCAGCATGGGCCCGGGCTGGTACGAGGACCAGTACCTGAAGACCCTCGGCAAGCTCGCCGACGGCCCCATGAGCTTCGTGCCCTGGTACGACCCGAACAAGAAGCTCACCAGGCAGCTCGAGGCCGCGCACCGCAAGGCGTACCCGGAGATCAACCTGAACACCAACCACGTCTACACCTTCGAGGCGCTGCTCGTCGCCGCCGACGCCTTCAAGCGCGCGGGCTCCACCGACCCGAAGGCGCTCGCCGACGCCGTGCGCGCCACCGACATCAAGGACAACGTCAGCCCGGGCCCCGGCATCCAGTTCAACGCCAAGGGCCAGAACGACAAGCTGAAGAACTCGGCGATCCAGAATCGCGGCGGCAAGCTGCTGACGGTGGCGCCGAAGGAAGCGGCGAACGCCAAGCCCGAGCTGCCGATGCGGCCCTACGACAAGCGCTAGCGTCTGCCGGTAGAGATTTATCTCAACGTCGCGGCCAGCGGCCTGTTGACGGGACTCGTCTACGGGCTGATGGCGCTCGGGCTGTCGGTCATCTTCGGCGTGGTGCGCGTCGTCAACTTCGCCCACGGCGAGATGATGACGGTGGCGATGTACCTGGCGCTCGTAGCCTTCGGCGCTCTGAAGCTCGATCCGCTGGTGATGCTCGTGCCGATCGCCGCGGTGCTGTTCGCCTTCGGCTACCTGCTGCAGCGCGGCCTGATCAATCCGTTCATAAACCGCCCCGAGCACAGCCAGTTCATGCTGCTGGTCGCGGTGGCGCTGATCCTGGTGAACGTGCAGCTCATCGTCTTCGGCCCCGATGCGCAGGGCATCCGCACCGCCTACTCGTTCGACAGCTTCCAGCTCGGGCCGCTGATCGTCGATGCCGCCAAGGTCTACGCCGCGGCCGCCGCGCTCCTCGTCGCGGGCGCCCTGTTCGCGTTCTTCCGCTTCACGCTGCTCGGCAAGGCGATCCGCGCCTGCGCCGACAACTACCAGGGCGCGCTGGTGGTCGGGCTGAACGTCAGGCACCTCTACGCGCTCACCTTCGGCCTCGGCGCGGCCTGCGTCGGCGCCGCCGGCGCCATGCTCATGGCGGTGATCGACGTCACCCCCAGCATCGGCCCGGCCTACACGCTGCTCGCCTTCGTCATCGTCATCAGCGGGGGGCTGGGCTCGATGCCCGGCGCGCTGCTCGGCGGGCTGCTGATCGGCGTCACCGAGGCGCTCGGCGGCGTGCTCTTCGTGCCCTCGGCGAAGAGCATGTTCGCCTTCGGGCTGCTGGTGCTCGTGCTGCTGTTCCGCCCGCAGGGCATCCTCGGCAGGAAAGGCGCGTGATCGCCCGCCTGCTCGAGGGCGTGCCGCGCCGCGGCCTCGCCATGCTCGCGGCGCTGCTCGCGCTGCTGCTCGTGTTCCCCGCGTTCGCCAGCGGCTACCTGCTCGCCGTGGGCTTCCTCATCCTGTATTTCGCCTACGTAGGCCAGGCCTGGAACCTCATGATGGGCTTCGCCGGGCAGCTTTCGCTCGGCCACTCGCTCTACGTAGGCCTCGGCGCCTACGCGGCGGCGGCGCTGTACGTGCATTTCGGCATCAGCCCCTGGATCGGCCTCGTCGCGTCGGTCGCGCTGTGCGCGCTCGCCGGCGCGCTGATCGGCTTCCTCGCCTTCCGCTTCGGCGTCGGGGGCGTGTACTTCGCCATCCTCACCATCGCCTTCGCGGAATTCGCGCGCATCGGCTTCGACCACTTCCCCTGGGTGCACGGCTCCTCGGGCTTCTTCCTGCCGGTGGCGAACTACACGGAGAACGACCTGTGGAACCTGCGCGGCAGCCCGACGATGTTCTACTACCTGATGCTCGGCCTGACGGCGGGCGCGTTCGTGCTCTGCCACGCGCTGCTGCGCAGCCGCATGGGCTACTACTGGCTGGCGATCCGCGAGGACCCCGATGCGGCGCAGGCGCTGGGCGTCGACCTGTTCCGCTACAAGATGGTCGCCGTGGTCCTTTCCGCGGCGATGACCTCGCTCGCCGGCGTGATCTTCGCCTTCTACTACAACAACCTCTTCCCCGAGCAGATCTTCCACATCTCGCGCTCGATCGAGCTGATCCTCGGGCCGATCATCGGCGGCATCGGCACCCTCTTCGGCCCGGTGCTGGGCGCCGTCGTGCTCACCGCGCTCTCGGACTCGATCACCGAGCTGCTCGCCGCCTTCGGCTGGGAGATCCCGGGCATCAAGCAGGTGTTCTACGGCCTGGTGCTGCTCGCGGTCATCGTGTTCCTGCCGAACGGCATCTGGCCCGCGCTCGCGCGCCGGCTCGGCCTCGGGAGGTGAGCGTGCTGCTCGAGGCGCGGAGCATCTCCAAGTCGTTCCGCGGCCTGAAGGCGGTCTCGAACGCCTCTTTCGAGCTCGCCGAGGGCAGCATCAGCGCGCTGATCGGCCCGAACGGCGCCGGCAAGACCACCTGCTTCAACATGATCGCCGGGGTTTTCCGGCCCGATTCGGGCGAGATTGTTTTTCAAAGCAGGCAAATTCAGGGACTCCGGCCCGACCAGGTCTGCGCCGCGGGCATCGGCCGCACCTTCCAGCTCGTCAAGCCCTTCGCGGGCCTCTCGGTGCTCGACAACGTGATCGTAGGAGCCTTGCGCAGAGAGCGCAGCGTCGCGGCGGCACGGGAGTTTTCGCGTGCCATTCTGGGAAAACTCCGCCTGGAGAAGAAGCAGGACCTTCCCGCATCCTCCCTCACCCTTCCCGACCGCAAGCGCCTGGAAGTCGCGCGCGCGCTCGCCACGCACCCGAAGCTGCTGCTGCTCGACGAGGTGATGGCGGGCCTGCGGCCCACCGAGTGCGACCAGATGGTCGAGGTGTTCCGAGAGCTGAACCGGACCGACGGGCTCACCATCCTTCTCATCGAGCACGTCATGCGCGCGGTGATGGCGCTCGCCCAGCACGTCGGCGTGCTGCACCACGGCGAGGTCATCGCGCGCGGCACGCCGCAGGAGATCGTGCGCAACCCCGCGGTGCTCGAGTGCTACCTCGGCGAAGAGACCGAAGTATGAATGTGCTTCTGCAAGTCAAAGACCTGAATTTGTACTACGGGGATGCACAAGCGCTCTCCGGCGTGAGCCTCGAGATCCCCGCGGGCGAGATCGTCGCCATCGTGGGCGCGAACGGCGCGGGCAAGTCCTCGCTGATCAGGACGATCGCGGGGATCGAACGCTCCTCCTCTGGAAAGATTTCTTTCAAGCAGAATCAAATACAGCACCTCCCGCCGCACGAGATCTGCAACCTCGGCATCGGCCAGGTCGCCGAAGGCCGGCAAGTCTTCCCCACCCTCACCGTGCACGAGAACCTCGAGATGGGCGGCCTGCTGCCGCGCGCGCGAGCGCGCGCGAAGCAGACGATGGCCGAGGTCTACGCCCACTTCCCGCAGCTCGCCGAGCGCAAGAACCAGCTCGCCGGCACCCTCTCCGGCGGCGAGCAGCAGATGCTCGCGATCGGCCGCTGCCTGATGGGCCAGCCCGAGCTGATCATGTTCGACGAGCCCTCCCTCGGCCTCGCGCCGCGCATCGTGCAGGAAGTGCTGCACACCATCCACCTCCTCAACGGCCGCGGCATCACCGTGCTGCTGGTGGAGCAGAACGTCGCGGTGTCGCTGAAGATCTCCAACCACGCCTACGTGCTGGAGAACGGCAGCGTCGTCATGCACGGCGCCGGCAAGGACCTGCTGCACGACGACCGCGTGCGCCAGGCGTACCTGGGGCTCTAAAGCGGAGAACCCGATATGACCGACGCCGGGTACCAGGATCGGCAGAATCTCGAGATTTTCTGCTGGCCGGAATTGATGCGGATTTTCCGGGATCTCGTCGAGCTGGTCATGGTTTCCCCGGTCAATCTGTCCCGGCAACTTCGCGGCGAGCTTTTTACCATGGCGAGCATCGCCGGCGGGTGTCAGCACTGCCAGGCGCACGGCGCGTACTCGTTGAAGCTGATGGGCGTCGATCCGGATCGGATCCGCGACATCTGGACGTTCGAGCAGTCGATGGAGTTCTCTGAACCGGAGAAGGCCGCGCTGAGGCTGGCGCGAGACGCAGCGCTCGTGCCCAATATGGTCGCGCCCGGGCATTTCTCGGAACTGCGCAGGCATTACTCCGACCGCCAGATCGTCGAGATGCTCGCGGTCATCAGCCTGGCCGGCTGGTTCAACCGCTGGAACAATTCCATCGCTACGGTCACGGACCGCGAATCGGTCGAATGGGCCGAAGCGAATCTCAGAGCGGTGGGCTGGGAATTGGGGAAACACACGGGAGGAGCCCATGAGCAACGACGCAAGCATCCGAGGTCTACCGACCCGGATCGGATCGAGTATTAGCACCAAGCGACAAATCCTCTGCAACAGCGTGGCGGTCGCGCTCCTCGGCCTCGCGGCCGGCTGCGCCTCGCTCGAGGGGCGCGGCGGCTTTGCCTTCGGCATCATCGGCGACATGCCGTACACGAAAGTGCAGGAGGCCGAGTACAGGCGCGTGATCGCCGAGCTGAATGCCGCCGACCTCGCGTTCGTGGCGCACGTCGGCGACTTCCAGTTCGACTCGCGGCCCTACAACCGGGACCCGTCGCTTTCCTCGATGCCGTGCACCGACGAGAGCTATGCGGCGACGCGCGACTCGTTTCAGACGGTGCGCCATGCGCTCGTCCTCACCCCCGGCGACAACGACTGGACCGACTGCTGGCCGCTCAAGGCGCGCAAGGTCGATCCGCTCGAGCTGCTCGCCAAGGTGCGCTCGACGTTCTTTCCGGAGGGCAGGAGCCTGGGACAGCGGCCGATCGCCGTTCGCAACCAGTCGGCCGATCCGAAGTTCGCGAAGTTCCGGGAAAACCTGCGCTGGTCGAGCGGCGGCGTCACCTTCGTGACCCTGCACATCGTCGGCAGCAACGACAACTTCGGCCGCACGCCGGAGATGGACGCCGAGCACCGCGAGCGCAAGGCCGCCAATCTCGCCTGGATGGCGCAGGCGTTTGCCGAAGCGAAGACTTCGGGCAGCAGCGGCCTCGTGATCCTGACCCAGGCGAACCCGGGCTTCGAGAACTTCTGGCCGCCCGCGGCGAAGACCCGCTACTTCATCCCTTTCATCGCGCGCGGCAAGCCGCTGCCCAGCCCGAGCACGGCCTACAGGGAGTATGTGGAAGCGCTCGCCGAACAGCTCGAGAGCTTCGGCAGGCCGGTGGCGTACGTGCACGGCGACACGCACCTATTCCGCATCGACAAGCCGCTCTACAGCCGGAAGACCGGCCGCGTGTTCGAGAACTTCACGCGCATCGAGACCTTCGGCTGGCCCGACAGCCACTGGGTGCGCATCGAGGTCGACCCGGCGGCCCCGCAGCTGTTCGTCGTCAAGCCGCAGATCGTGCCGGAGAACGCGGTCAGCCGGCGCACGCGATGACGCCATCCCGTAGGCGACAAGGCCGCCCGAAGATCGTTTCGGCGCAGGACGCGCGGCGGCGCGCCTACGCCAGGCTGCGCGCGGCGGGCGGCAGCGGCGGGTTTTCCGGCGGCTACAGCGTCGCCCGCGTACGCCGCCGCGCGCGTTCGGTCGGCTGAGCGACCGGCGTCGTATCGGGTCGATGTAAACGATCTATAAGGACTTCCCCGGTCGCGCAAGTGTGGATGTGAGCACGGCTTTGTGTGTCAAGTTCATGCCGAGCGTGCGCATTGATGAGCAAACAAGAGGTCGGACTGCGGATCTATAAACGGCCT
>JBFLYF010000159.1:0-7168 GCA_040756795.1 Pseudomonadota bacterium | reverse complement strand
TGCGCTCGAGGAGCTGCGCGGTCTCGTAGAGCGGCAGCCCCATCACGCCGGAGAAGCTCCCGCGCAGCTCGCGCACGAACTGCGCCGCGCGCCCCTGGATCGCGTAGGCGCCCGCCTTGTCGTCGCACTCGCCGCTGGCGACGTAGCGCCGGATCTCCTCCGCGGAGAGCGGCCTGAAGTCGATTTCCGACACCGAGAGCGCGCACTCCATCTGCGCCTCGTGCTTGAGCGCGACCGCGGAGAGCACCTCGTGGCGCCGGCCGGAGAGCGCGGCGAGCATCTCGGCGGCCTCGCGCCGGTCGGCGGGCTTGCCGAGGATGCGGCCCTCGAGCGCCACGGTGGTGTCGGCGGCGAGCACCGCGGCGCGCGGCAGGTTGCGCTGCTCGAGCCGCCGCCAGCCGGCCTCGGCTTTGGCACGGGCCACGCGCCCGACGTAGGCCGCGGGCGTCTCGCCCGCGAGCACGGTCTCGTCCATCTCGGGATCGGTCTGCGGCTGGTCGCGGAACAGCAGCAGCTGGAAGCGCACGCCGATCTGCGCCAGCAGCTCGCGCCGGCGCGGGCTGCGCGAGGCGAGATAGATGCCGCGTTCCAGGTGCGCCGCCATGGGAGCGCGAAGTGTAAGGCTATTCCCTGTGGTAGGGATGTCCCGTCAGCAGCGTCGCGGCGCGGTAGAGCTGCTCGGCCAGCAGCACCTGCGCGAGCGCGTGCGGCAGCGTGAGCGAGGAAAGGCGCACGAGCAGCGCGGCGCGCGCTCTTATCTCCGGGTCCAGCCCGTCGGGTCCGCCGATGACGAACGTCGCGGGCTCGCCGAGCAGCTTCGCGAACTCGCGCGTCGTCAGGTCCTTGCCGTGCTCGTCCAGAGCAACCAGCTTTGTATGTTTGGGAATTTTTTCCAAAAGCTTTTTCTGCACGGAAGGTTTCAACAGATCCAGAGTAACTTCAAAACCCCTGGGCATCCGCCGAAGGTACTCATCGCGGGCGCTCCTGGCCCACGCGGGCAGATTACTTCCGACGGCGACGATGCGCAGCCTTGGCACGGGCAGAGGCGGCAGCGCGCCGCGGCTTTTCTTCCTTCCGGAGCCGCACTTGCCTGCCGCCCCAGAGCTCTTCCAGGTTGTAGTAGCTGCGCACCGCCGGGTGCATGACGTGCACCACGACGTCGCCGAGGTCGACCAGCACCCACTCGCCGTTCTTGCGGCCCTCGACGCCGCGCGCGCCCTCGCCGAGCGCCTTGAGGCGCTCCTGCACGCTCGCGGCGAGCGCGTTGACATGGCGGCTCGAGTCGCCGCTCGCGATCACCACGCGCTCGAAGAGCGCGGTCTGGCGCGCCACGTTGTACACCACGATGTCGCGCCCCTTCACGTCCTCGAGCGCCTCGAGCACCGCGCGCTGCTTGCGCCGGATGTCCATCAGCGGTACAAGCCCTCGCGCGCGATGTAGGCGGCGACCGGCGGCGGAACGAGCGCCGCCACGTCCTCGCCGCGCGCGAGGCGCGCGCGGATGTCGCTCGCCGAGATGGGCAGAGGCGGCATTTGAATCGCATTCACGCCTTCGTCGATCCGTCTGCCGGCCCTCGCGAACACGGCCAGCTCGCAGCGCTTTTCGATGTCGGCCCAGCGGTGCCAGCCATGGCGCTTCTCGTACTGGTCGGCCCCCATGAGCAGGACCAGCTTCGCGCCCGGAAAATCCCGCCCGAGCGAGAGCAGCGTATCGATCGTGTATCCGCTCGCGCCGGGGGCGAGCTCGCGCGCGTCGATCGCGAAGCGCGGCTCGCCGGCGAGCGCGAGGCGCAGCATCGCGAGGCGGTGCGCGTCGGAGGCCACGGCTCGCTGGCGGTAGCGCGGGTGGCCGGTGGGGATGAAGAGCACCTGCTGCGCGTCGAGCGCCTCGAGCGCGCGCCGCGCGATCGCGAGGTGGGCGTTGTGGACCGGGTCGAACGTGCCGCCGAGGATGGCGATCGGCCGCGCCACTACGTGCGGACTTCTCCGTGGCCGAAAACGACGAACTTCTGCGTGGTGAGGCCTTCCAGCCCGACCGGCCCGCGCGCGTGCAGCCTGTCGGTCGAGATGCCGATCTCGGCGCCCAGGCCGTACTCGTAGCCGTCGGCGAAGCGCGTGGAGGCGTTCACCAGCACCGAGCTCGAGTCGACCTCGCGCAGGAACCGCTCCGCGCGCGCCCTGTCCTCGGTGACGATCGCGTCGGTGTGCTGCGAGCCGTACTTGGCGATATGCGCGATCGCCTCGTCCATGTCCCTGACGACCCGGATCGAGACGACCGGCGCGAGCCACTCCGTGTAGTAGTCCTTTTCTGAAGCTGCTTTTGCTTTTGGCGCGAAGGTCCTCGTTTTCTCGTCGCCGTGAATTTCAACCCCTTTACGGCTGAAAATCGAGACAACGGAGGGCAAGACCTTCGCGGCAATCCCCTCGGCCACGAGCAGCGTCTCCATGGTGTTGCAGGTGCCGTAGCGCTGCGTCTTGGCGTTGTCCGCGATGCGCACCGCCATCTCCGGATCGGCGCGGTCGTCGATGTAGACGTGGCACACGCCCTCGAGGTGCTTGATCATCGGGATGCGCGACTCGCGCGCCAGGCGCTCGATCAGCGCCTTGCCGCCGCGCGGCACGATGATGTCGACGTACTCGCGCAGCCTCACCAGCTCGCCCACCGCGGCGCGGTCGGCGGTGGCGACCAGCTGCACCGCGGCCTCGGGCAGGCCCGCGGCCTTCAGCCCCGCGCGCACGCAGGCCGCGATCGCGCGGTTGGAGCGCAGCGCTTCCGACCCGCCGCGCAGGATGCAGGCGTTGCCCGCCTTCAGGCAAAGGCCGGCCGCGTCCGCGGTGACGTTGGGGCGCGACTCGTAGATGATGCCGATCACCCCGAGCGGCACGCGCATCTTCGCGACCTCGATGCCGCTCGGGCGCCGTGCGCGGCCGCTCACCTCGCCCACCGGGTCGGGCAGCGCCGCGATGCTCTCCAGGCCCGCGGCCATCTGCTCGACGGACTCCGGCGTGAGCGCGAGGCGATCGAGAAAGGCCGCGTCGCAGCCGTCCTTTCGCGCCTCGGCGAGGTCGGCGCGGTTGGCGGCGAGCAGCCGCTCGGCCTCGGCGCGGATGCGCGCCGCGGTCTCGGCGAGCGCGCGGTTCTTCGCCCCGGTCGAGGCGCGCGCGATCAGGCGCGCGGCCTCGCGCGCCGCGATCCCCATTTCGCGCACGCTCGCCGCGACGCCGCCGTCCTTAACGCGCAGCTGCGCGCTTCGCTTCGGTCCCATCCCGCAATTCTAACCCCAGGGCGATCAGCTCATCCCAGGGATCGGCGCTCGCCACGCCCTTGGCGGCGCGCTCGGCGAGCGCCACGCGCAAGAGCGCCGCGCGCAGCCGCACGGCGTCCAGGCGCCGGAGCGCCACTTCGCAGCGCGGCTGCGCCGCGCGCCAGATGCGCTGCTCGGCGAACAGGCGCTCCAGCGGCCGCGCGCCCATCTGCGGCCGGATGCGCGCGAGCGCGCCGAGCTCCTCGCCCAGGCGCCAGGCGATGCCGGCCGCGCTCTCGCCCTCGCCGCGCAGGCCCTCGAGCGCGCGCGCGTAGCGCGCGACATCGCCCTCGTAGAGCGCGGCCGCGAGCGTCTCGAAGTCGTAGCGCGCGACGCTCGCGACCGCCGCCGCGACCGCCTGCGGCTCGAGCTCGCCCGCGGGCGCGAGCAGCGCGAGCTTGAGAATCTCCTGGTGCGCGGCGAGCAGGTTCCCCTCGACCCGCTCGGCGAGGAAGGCGAGCGTGTCGGCGCCCGCGCGCTGGCCCTGGCGCGCGAGGCGCCGCGCGATCCACTCGGCCAGCATCGGCCGGGCCACCGGCTGCGCCTCGATGATCACGCCCGCGGCTTCGACCGCGGCGTACCAGCCGGACTTCCACCAGCCGGTGCCTTCGGGCCGCGGCATGGTGACGAGCAGCAGCGCCTCGGGGTTGGGGTTCCTGCAGCAGGCCTCGATCGCCTGCGCGCCCGCGGCGGGCATCCGGCCCGAGGCGAGGCGCAGCTCGACGATCTTTCTCTCGCCGAACAGCGACTGGCTGCCGAGCGCGGCCCTGAGCGCGCTCCAGTCGAAGCCTTTCTCTGCGAACAGCACTTCGCGCTCGGCATGGCCGCGGCTGCGCGCCGCGGCGCGCACCGCGTCGGCCGCCTCGAGCGCGAGCAGCGGCTCCTCGCCGTGGATCAGGTAGACGCCGGCGAGCGACTTCGAAAGCTGCGCTTCGAGCTGCTCGGGGCGCAGGCGCACTGCCTACTGCGCCGCGGGCTTGGCGGGCCTCGCGGCGGCGAGGCGCCGCATGATCTGCTGCACCATGTCGAACTGCATGTCGCGGAACAGCAGCTGCTCCTCGGATTCCTTCGCCAGCACCTCGGAGTCGTTGAACGTGATCTCGCGCGTCAGCTGCACCGTGCTCGTCGGCACGAACTCCCCGCCCTTGCCGTCGTGCACGCGAAAGCCCACGCGGTAGAGCAGCCGGTACTCGCGCACCCGGCCCGTGGCGGCGAGCGACAGGATGATCTTCTCGCGCGCCTCCTGCGTGAACTCGAGCAGCGCCTCGGCCTGCTTCGGGTCCTCGACCACCGTGGTGCGCGTGCCGGCCTGGATGTTGCGCTTCAGGTCGAGCGCGATGCCGCCGCCGGTCGCGGGCGGCATGTAGAGCGTGTCGAAGGGCAGCGACGCCGTGCCGCGCAGCTGGAAGCCGCAGCCGGCGAGCGCAAGCGTCACCGCGAGAATGAGAACGCGCATCAGACGACGATGTTGATGAGCCTGCCCGGGACGATGACGATTTTCCGAATGACCTGCTCGCCAATGTACTTCTTTATGAGCTCGCTGGCACGCACGAACATTTCGAGGCTTTTCTGATCCAGCGTCTTTGGGGCCTTCAAAGTTCCCCTCTTCTTTCCATTGATTTGAATGACGTATTCGATCTCGTCCTGCTCGAGCGCCGCCGCATCCGGCTCGGGCCAGGGGGCCTGCATGATGTCCTCTCCGAAGCCGAGCTCGCGCCACAGGTGGTGGCAGACATGCGGCGTGATCGGCGAGAGCAGGCGCAGCAGGATCGACAACCCTTCCCGCGTGACCTCGTTCCTGCCGCCGGAGAAGCGCTCGAGCGCATTCAGAATTTTCATCGCCGCCGAGGCGACGGTGTTGAACTGCAGCCTGGCGATGTCGTAGTTGGCCTGCCTGAGCACCGAGTGGATCTCGTGCCTCACCGCCTTCGCATCTTTTTCATTCTCAGCGGTGGTTTGTTGAAACTGAAGAGCAAAAGACCAGAGGCGTTTCAGGAACCGGTACGACCCCTCGACGCCCTCGTCGGACCACTCCAGCGTGCTGGTGGGCGGCGAGGCGAAGATGATGAAGAAGCGCGCGGTGTCGGCGCCGTACCGGTCGATCAGCGCCTGCGGGTCGACGCCGTTGTTCTTCGACTTCGACATCGTGCCGACGCCGTCATAGGTGACCGGCGCGCCGTCGGAGGTTCTTTTCGCAGAAACGATTCTTCCTTTTGAATCCCTTTCCGCAGAAACTTCGGAAGGATTCACCCATTCGCGCCGGCCGCCGGCGTCGGTGTAGTAGGACTCGGCGAGCACCATGCCCTGGGTGAGGAGGTTGGTGAACGGCTCGCGCATCCCGCGCGGCATCAGCCCCTCGTCGCCCATCGCGCGCTGGAAGAACCGGGAATAGAGCAGGTGCAGGATGGCGTGCTCGATGCCGCCGATGTACTGGTCGACCGGCATCCAGTAGGCCGCGCGCGCGTCCACCATCGCGCCCGCCTGGTCGGGGCAGGCGAAGCGCGCGAAGTACCAGGACGAATCCACGAAGGTGTCCATGGTGTCGGTCTCGCGCTTCGCCGGCTTGCCGCAGGCGGGGCAGCTGGTCTCGTAGAACGCTGGGAGCTTTGCGAGCGGGTTGCCGGTGCCGTCGGGCACCAGGTGCTCGGGCAGCACGACGGGCAGCTGCTCGTCCGGAACCGGCACGTCGCCGCAGGCCGGGCAGTGCACGATCGGGATCGGGCAGCCCCAGTAGCGCTGGCGCGAGATGCCCCAGTCGCGCAGCCGCCACTGGATCTGCTTTTCCCCCAGATTCTTCTCCTGCAGATCCGAGGCAATGGCATCCACGGCTTGCGGATAGCCCAATCCGTCGTACTTCCCGGAATTGACGCACTTGCCGTATTCGGCGAAGGACTCGTGCCAGGTTTCGGTCGAGAACGGCACCGGGCTCCCGGAGTCGATCACCTGCAGGATCGGCAAGCCGTATTTCCCGGCGAAGTGAAAATCCCTCTCGTCGTGTCCCGGCACGCCCATCACGGCGCCCTCGCCGTAGGCCATCAGCACGTAGTTGCCGACCCAGACCGGAATCTTCTCGCCCGAAATCGGATGAGTGACGCCCAGGCCGGTCGCCATGCCTTTCTTTTCAATCTGCGCGAGCTCGGCTTCGATCACTGTCCCGCGCTTGCATTCTTCAACGAATTTGCTGATTTCAGGATCTCTCTGTGCAGCCCAGGCCGCGATCGGATGCTCGGCCGCGACCGCCATGAAGGTCGTACCCATGAGCGTGTCGGCACGGGTCGTGAAAACCCAGAGAATCTCTTTCTTGCCGTCAAGCTCGTACGGAAAGCCGATCCGCACGCCTTCGGACTTGCCGATCCAGTTCTTCTGCATCAGCTTCACCTGCTCGGGCCAGCCGGCCATGCCCTCGAGCGCGGCGAGCAGCTCCTCGGCGTAGGCGGTGATGCGGAAGAAGTACATCGGGATCTCGCGCTTTTCCACCGGCGCGCCGGTGCGCCAGCCGCGCCCGTCGATCACCTGCTCGTTGGCGAGCACCGTCTGGTCCACCGGGTCCCAGTTGACCACGCCGGTCTTCTTGTAGGCGAGGCCCTTGCGGAACAGGCGCGTGAACAGCCACTGGTTCCACTTGTAGTAGGACGGGTCGCAGGTGGCGAGCTCGCGCTCCCAGTCGAGCGCGAAGCCCAGGCTCTGCAGCTGCGACTTCATGTAGGCGATGTTCTCGCGCGTCCATTTCGCCGGCGGCACGTTGTTGGCCATCGCCGCGTTCTCGGCCGGCAGGCCGAAGGCATCCCAGCCCATCGGCTGCAGCACGTTCAGGCCGCGCATGCGGTGGTAGCGCGTCAGCACATCGCCGATGGTGTAGTTCCT
>JBFLYF010000158.1:0-7244 GCA_040756795.1 Pseudomonadota bacterium | reverse complement strand
ATGCCGACTCTCGGCCGCGCACGCGACTGGGACGTGTTCTGCATCTGGCTCGCGGGTGAAGCGAAGCGCGCGGGCGAGGCGCGCACGGACCTGCGCGCGGTGCTTGCACGCGCCCGCCAGCGCCGCAGCGCCGCGCGGCGTGCGGCGCGCGAGCTGGTCGCGTCGTGGAGGTTCCAGCGCCTGCTGCTGCGCGCGCTGCGCTGGCTGACCGAGGCGCCCTGGGCCGGGCGCGCCGCGGCGCGCGAGGTGCCGCTCGCGGAGCTTGCGCGCGCCTCGCTCGGGCGGCTGCACCGCAAGACGGTCCGCCACGGGCATGGCATCGACTGGGAGGACGTCGAGCGGCGCCACGCGCTGCGCGTCAAGGTGAAGCGCCTGCGCTACGCGAGCGGGTTCTTCGCGCCGAGCTTCGCACGCGCGGCGACGCGGCCTTACCTCAGGCGGCTGCAGGGTCTGCAGGAGATCCTCGGCGAGCTGAACGACGTCGCGGTGGCGCGGCGCCTGCTCGCGGCGGTCGTGCCGCGCGCGCCGGCCCCGGGCCACCGTGCCGGCACGCCGCTCAGGCGCGCGCTCGCGGCGCGCGAGGCCGCGCTCATCGCCTCGCTCGAGCCCGCCTGGCACGCGTTCCGCAAGCGCCGGCCGTTCTGGGAGGAAGCTCGCCGCGCGCGAGGATGAAGACGCAGCCCGGACCTTCGCTGGTTTCCGGCCAGACGAAAGGCAGGGCGGGGTAGGCGCGCTCGAGCGCCCTGCGGTTGCCGCCGATCTCGCAGACCAGCAGTCCCCCGGGATTGAGGTGTCGTCTTGCCCTTGAAAGGATCTTGCGAACGAGAGCAAGTCCGTCGCGGCCGCCCGCCAGCGCCTGCCTCGGCTCGTGCCGATATTCCTTCGGCAGCCTGCGCATCGAGCGCGCGGTCACGTAGGGCGGGTTGCAGACGATGAGGTCGTACTGGCGCTTGCCGAGAGAAGCGAAAAGATCGGACCGGATCAGTCGAATGCGTTTCTGCAACCGATACTTCCTCAGATTCTGCTTCGCAACTTCCAGGGCGGGAGCGGAGGTGTCCGAGGCGTCGATCTCGGCGCGCCTGAAAGTCAAGGCGAGCAGGACGGCGAGGCAACCCGAGCCGGTGCACAGGTCGAGCGCGCGCTTCGGCTCGCCTTTCAGCCACGGCCGGAGCCGCTCGCGCAGCAGCTCGGCGATGAAGGAGCGCGGCACGATCGCCCGCTCGTCGACGTAGAAGGCGCGCTCGCCGAGCCAGGCCTCATGCAGCAGGTAGGCGAGGGGAATGCGCTCCCGAATCCGGCGCTCGACCAGAACTTGAAGGCGTTTTTTGTTTTTTACTCTTGAAAATAGCCAAGCGGCTTCCTCGCGCGCGCTATGCGTACCGTGGCCGTAGGCGAGCCGTGCGCGCGCGAAGCGCCGCTCGAGGTCGCGCAGCTTCAAGGAAGCAGGGCGCGCAGCGCGTCGAGGTAGATGCGCGGCAGCAGCTCGAGCGCGGCGAGCTCGATATGCTCGTCGATCTTGTGGATGCTCGTGTTGACCGGCCCGAGCTCGAGCACCTCGGGCGCGATCTCGACGATGAAGCGCGCGTCCGACGTCCCGCCGCTGGTGGAAAGCTCGGCGTTGCGGCCGGTGTGGCGCTTGCAGACCTCGACCAGGGTCTGCGCGAGCTTGCCCTGCGGGCTGAGGAAGGGCCGCGCGCCGAGCACCCAGGAGAGCGAGAAGTCGAGGCCGTGCTTCTTCAGGATCGCCTCGAGGCGCTGCATCAGCGCACTGTCGGTGCTCTCGGTGGAGAAGCGGAAGTTGAAATCCAGCTCGACCGATCCCGGGATGACGTTGCCGGCGCCCGTGCCGGCGTGGATGCTGGAGATCTGCCAGGTGGTGGGCGGGAAGCTCTCGTTGCCGCGGTCCCACTGCGTCTTCGCCAGCTCGGCGAGCGCCGGCGCGAGCTGGTGCACGGGATTGCGGGCGAGGTGAGGGTAGGCGACGTGACCTTGAATTCCTTTTACAGATAATTTTCCCGAAAGAGATCCGCGCCGGCCGTTCTTCAGGGTATCGCCGAGCGCGTCCACCGAGGTCGGCTCGCCGACGATGCAGTAGTCCATGGTCTCGCCGCGAGCCTTGAGCGCTTGCACCACCTTCGCCGTGCCGTCGACCGCGGGCCCCTCCTCGTCGGAGGTGAGCAGAAGCGCGATCGAGCCCGTGTGCCGGGGCCTTTCCCGCACGAAAGCTTCCACGGCGACGACGAAAGCGGCGATCGAGGACTTCATGTCGGCCGCGCCGCGGCCGTAGAGCTTGCCGTCGCGCAGCGTCGGCACGAAAGGGTCGGAATGCCACTCGGCGAGCGGGCCGGCGGGCACGACGTCGGTATGGCCGGCGAAGCACACCAGGGGCCGTGCGCCGCCGCGGCGCGCCCAGAGGTTGCTCACCTCGCCGAAGCGCATCGGCTCGCAGCGGAAGCCGCAGCGCTCCAGGCGCGCGGCGAGGAGCGCCTGGCAGCCGCCGTCCTCCGGCGTGACCGAGCGGCGGCGGATCAGCTCCTCGGCGAGTTCGAGCGCTCCCTGCAACCGGCGCGCCCGTCAGGCGTTCATGTCGATCTTGAAGTCGCTGAAGGAGCCCGTGGCGGAGAGCGCGCTTTCCTTCTTCTCGTCCTTGGCGCCGCCCGCGGGTGGCAGCGTCACGTTGCCGGAGGAGATCTGGCCGGCGGTCGCCTGGTTGATCAGCCACAGCATGTTGGTGGCCGAGTCGGCGTTCGCCATGCACTCCTCCTGCGTGATGTGGCCCTCCATGAACATCTTGAACAGGGCCTGCTCGAAGGTCTGCGAGCCGGGCGCCATGCTCTTCTCCATCGCGTCCTTGATCTCGTTGATTTCGCCTTTCTCGATCAGCTCGGCGACGTGGCGCGTGTTGAGCAGCACCTCGATCGCCGCCTTGCGGCCGCCGGTCTTGGTGCGCACCAGGCGTTGCGAGATGATCGACTGCAGGCTGGCGGAAAGGTCGAGCAGCAGCGTCGGCCGGTTTTCCAGCGGGTAGAAGCTGATGATCCGGTTCATCGCGTGGTAGCTGTTGTTGGCATGCAGCGTGGCGAGGCAGAGGTGCCCCGACTGCGCGTACTGCAGCGCCGCCGACATGGTGTCCTTGTCGCGGATCTCGCCGATCAGGATGCAGTCGGGCGCCTGGCGCAGCGCGTTCTTGAGCGCCGTGGTGAACGCCTTGGTGTCGGTGCCGACCTCGCGCTGGTTGACGATCGACTTCTTGTTCTGGAACACGAACTCGACCGGGTCCTCGAGCGTCAGGATGTGGCCCGACTTGAGCCCGTTGCGATGATCGAGCATCGCCGCGAGCGAGGTCGACTTGCCCGAGCCGGTGGCGCCGACCATCAGGATCAGGCCGCGCTTCTGCATGATGATCTCCTTCAGCACCTCCGGCAGCCCCAGGCTGTCGATCGGCGGGATCACCCCCGGGATGTAGCGCACCACCACCGCGGGCGAGCCCTTCTGGCGCAGGGCGCTGATGCGGAAGCTGCCGACCCCCTCGAGCGTGTAGCCGGTGTTGAGCTCCATTTCCTCCTCGTACTCCTTGATCTGGCGCTCGGTGAGGACCTCGTAGAGCAGCTGCCTGACCGCGTCCGCGTTCAGGATGGTCTGGTTGACCGGCACGGCGACGCCGTTGATCTTGATGTTGATCGGCGCCCCGACCGACAGGAAGATGTCCGAGGCCTTCTTCTCGGCCATCACCTGGAACAGACGCTTCATCGCCGACATGGGGTACCCCCGCTGAATGACCCGACAAGCCCTAGTTTAATCGCCGCGCAGCAGTTCGTTTAGGCTTGTTTTCGCGCGCGTGCGGGCATCCACCTTCTTGACAATGACTGCACAGTACAGGGCGCAGCTGCGGTCGCCCGAAGGCAGCGTGCCCGGCACCACCACCGACCCGGCCGGCACCCGCCCGTAGAGGATTTCCCCGGTCTCCCGGTCGAAGATCTTGGTGCTCTGGCCGATGTACACCCCCATGGACAGGACGCTGTTCTCCTCCACGATCACGCCCTCGACCACCTCGGAGCGCGCGCCGACGAAGCAGTTGTCCTCGATCACCACCGGCCCGGCCTGCACCGGCTCGAGCACGCCGCCGATGCCGACCCCGCCCGACAGGTGCACGTTCCTGCCGATCTGGGCGCAGGAGCCGACCGTCGCCCAGGTGTCCACCATGGTGCCTTCGTCTACATAGGCGCCGATATTGACGTAGGAGGGCATCAGAACCACGTTCTTCGCGATGTAGGCGCCGCGCCGCGCCATGGCCGGGGGTACCACGCGGACACCGGATTTCTTGAAATCTGCTTCCGTGAAAGACGAAAATTTGGAGGAAACCTTGTCGTAGTAGCTCGTGGCGCCGCCCTGCATGACCCGGTTGTCCTCGAGGCGGAACGAGAGCAGCACCGCCTTCTTGATCCACTGGTGGGTCGTCCAGCTGCCGTTGATCTTTTCCGCAACCCTGAGGGAACCGCTGTCCAGGCCCGCAATGACTTCCTCCACTGCGTCGCGCAGCTCCCGCGAAGCATTGGCAGGCGTAATGCCCGTGCGGCCTTCCCAGGCCTGCTCGATGATATGCTTCACAGCGATTTCGCGAGCTGCATCATGCGCTGCACCGCCTCCACGCAGTCGGCGAGCGGCGCGACCAGCGCGACGCGCACGTGGTTCCTCCCCGGGTTGACGCCGCCGGATTCGCGGGCGAGATAGCTTCCCGGCAGCACCCGCACATTATATTGTCCGTGCAGCCGCCGGGCGAACTCGGCGTCGTCGATCGGGGTCTCGATCCACAGGTAGAACCCGCCGTCCGGCTTCGTCGTTCGCAAGGGCTTTTCAATCAAAGGCAAGACAGAAGCAAATTTTTCCGCATACAAGCGCCGGTTCTCGCGCACGTGCGCCTCGTCCCCCCAGGCCGCGATCGAGGCGCGCTGCACGGCGAGGCTCATCGCCGAGCCGTGGTAGGTGCGATACAGCAGGAACGGCCTGAGCAGCGCCGCGTCCCCGGCGACGAAGCCCGAGCGCATGCCCGGCGAGTTCGAGCGCTTGGAAAGGCTGGTGAACATGACCAGGCGCGGGAAGCCCGTGCGCCCGAGCCGCCCGGCCGCTTCCAGCCCGCCGAGCGGGGGCTTCGCCTCGTCGAGGTAGATCTCCGAATAGCATTCGTCCGAAGCGATGACGAAACCGTGGCGGTCGGAGAGCTCGAAGAGCTCGCGCCACTCGCTCAGCCCCAGCACGCGGCCGGTGGGATTGCCGGGGGAGCAGACATAGGCGAGCTGCACCCCGCGCCAGTCGATCGCGCCGAAGGGCAGGCCGTCGTTCAGGAACACCGGATCGGCGCCGGCGAGCAGCGCCGCGCCCTCGTAGATCTGGTAGAAGGGATTGGGGCAGACGACCCTGGCGCCTTCCCCCAGGACCGTCTGCGCGAACGCGAACAGCGCTTCGCGCGTTCCGTTCACCGGCAGCAACTGGGTCTCCGGGTCGAGGGCCGGCAGCGCGTAGCGGCGCCGCGCCCAGGCGGCGGCGGCCTCGCGAAGCTCGGGCAGGCCCTGGGTCCGGGGATAGACCGACAGCCCCGCGAGCGCCCCGGCGAGCGCCTCCTTCACCAGCGCCGGCGTAGGGTGCTTCGGCTCGCCGATGGAGAGGTCGACCGGCCGCAGCGCCGGGTCGGGCGTGACGCCGGCGAGCAGCGTGCGCAGCCGGTCGAACGGATAGGGCTGCAGCAGGGAAAGGCGCGGGTTCAAGCCTGGGCTTTCCAACCCTTCCCGCGGTGCTCCGCGACGACCGAGGTATGGATTCCGCCGCGCACGTTGAATTTCGCCTCGAGCCGCAGGTAGCGCGGGCGCAGCGCCTTCACCAGGTCGTCGCAGATGCGGTTGGTCACCGCCTCGTGGAATGCGCCCTCGCCGCGATACGACCAGACGTAGAGCTTGAGCGACTTCAGCTCCACGCACAGGCGGTGGGGCACGTATTCGAGGTGCAGCGTGGCGAAATCCGGCTGCCCGGTGAGCGGGCACAGGCAGGTGAACTCCGGGATCTGCATGCAGATCCGGTAGTCGCGGCGGGGCGACGGGTTGGCGAAGGTCTGCAGGCGCTTGCTCGGGCGCGAAGGCATCGCGAAGGCTCGGCTACGCGGGGAAAACGGTGCGCTCAGATGGTATCATCTTCAAAACTCGAACACGCTCAGTGCGCCTCACTCAGCTCAAGCTCTCAGGCTTCAAGTCCTTCGTCGATCCCACCAGCATCCACGTTCCCGGCCCGCTCGTCGGTATCGTCGGACCGAACGGCTGCGGCAAGTCCAACGTCATCGACGCGGTGCGCTGGGTGCTCGGCGAGTCGCGCGCCTCGGCCCTGCGCGGCGACTCGATGCAGGACGTGATCTTCAACGGCTCGGGCAACCGCAAGCCCCTGGCGCGCGCGTCGGTCGAGCTGCTGTTCGACAACTCGCTCGGCCGCGCCGCCGGGCAGTGGGCGCAGTACGCCGAGATCTCGGTGAAGCGCGTCCTGCAGCGCGACGGCGAATCCTCCTACTACATCAACGGCACGCACGTCCGGCGGCGCGACATCACCGACATGTTCCTCGGCACCGGCCTCGGGCCGCGCGCCTACGCCATCATCGAGCAGGGCATGATCTCGCGCGTCATCGAGGCCAAGCCCGACGAGCTGCGCGTGTTCCTCGAGGAGGCCGCGGGCGTCTCGCGCTACAAGGAGCGGCGCAAGGAAACCGAGCACCGGCTCGCGGACACGCGCGAGAACCTGGCGCGGGTCAACGACATCCGCGCCGAGCTGGGGACGCAGATCGAGAAGCTCGAAGGCCAGGCGAAGGTCGCGACGCGCTACAGGGAGATCCAGCAGGACATGCAGTTCAAGCAGCAGCTGCTGTGGTTCCTGCGCCGCAAGGACGCCGCCGCGGAGCGCGACCGGCACGCGCGCGACATCGCCGCGGTGTCGCTCGAGCTGGAAGCGGGTACCGCGGCGCTGCGGGAGATCGAGAGCCGGATCGAGACCGCCCGGGTGGCGCATTACGCCGCGGGCGACGCCCTGAATTCGGCGCAGGCCGCGGTCTACGCGGCCAACGCGGAAGTCGCGCGGCACGAGTCGGAGCTGCGCCATGTCGAGGAGACGCGCAGCCGGCTCGAGAGCCAGCACACCGAGCGGCGGGTGCAGCTCGGCGCGTGGCGGGAGCAAAGGGCGCAGCTGACGCAGTCGCTGCATGCCTGGGCGAC
>JBFLYF010000157.1:0-7296 GCA_040756795.1 Pseudomonadota bacterium | reverse complement strand
TCTGACCCAGGAGCAGAAAACCGGCCTCGCCCGGCGCGCGAAGCAGCGTCGGACGAAGGTTGCGGTGGAAATTCGAGCCGCGATCGACGCCTATCTGGCAGGAGTCACCCCCCAGGAGCTCGAGCTGCTCGATGCCGCGACGCGCAGGGCGCAGGCGGACATCGATGACATGGTCCGTACGGCGGAGGAGATCGTGAGGAGCCACACGCGATTCGTCAGGGAGATGGATCGCCTGCACCGCGAGGCACAGAAATGAGCCTGGTTCAGGAGATGCTCGACAGACTTTCGGGGGTGTCGGCGCTCCGAGACAGGTTGAACGACATTCGAGCGACGCTGCAGGATCACCAGCGTTTCCTGCTCGACCACGAGCGCAGGCTCGCTCGGCTGGAAGGCTCGGGAGTGATATCGCTGCCGCCGCGGAAGCCGCGACGTTAAACCGGTGAGCTCTGTCAGGAAGGAAGCCTACGAGCAGAACAAGCTCGCCAAGCGCATCCGGCGCCAGGCGGGGGAGGCGATCGCCGACTTCCGGCTGATCGAGGAGGGCGACCGCGTGATGGTGTGCCTCTCGGGCGGCAAGGACAGCCACGGCCTGCTCGACGTGCTGCTCGGCCTGCAAAGCAAGGCGCCGGTTCGTTTCGAGCTCGTGGCGGTCAACCTCGACCAGAAGCAGCCCGGATTCCCGGCGCGCGTGCTGCCCGAGTACCTCGCTTCGCGCGGCGTGCCTTTCCGCGTCGTGGGGCAGGACACCTACTCGGTGGTGAAGCGCGTGGTCCCGGAGGGCAAGACGATGTGCTCGCTCTGCTCGCGGCTGCGCCGCGGCGCGCTCTACCGCGTCGCGGGCGAGCTCGGCGCCACCAAGATCGCGCTCGGGCATCACCGCGACGATATTCTTGCGACCTTCTTCCTGAATCTCTTCCACGGCGGCAAACTCAAGGCGATGCCGGCGAAGCTGCTTTCCGACGACGGCCGGCACGTCGTCATCCGGCCGCTCGCGTATGTAGCCGAGGAAGACCTGGCCGAATACGCGCGCGCCAGGGCTTTCCCCCTCATTCCCTGCACGCTGTGCGGCTCGCAGCAAAACCTGCAGCGCAGGGCGATCGGCGAGCTGCTGCGCCAGTGGCGGAAGCGGTATCCCGGCCGCATCGAGTCGATCCTGCGCGCGCTCACCGACGTCGCGCCCTCGCACCTGCTCGACCGCAAGCTCTTCGATTTCGTGAATTTGCACGTGCGATCCGCGGCGCGCCGTGATGGGATGGAACTCGGCGAGCCCTTGTTTGCCGAATAAGCCGTGGCGTCGCGAAGCAAAATGACCGCAATACTGCTGCTGGCGGTTCTCTCCATGGCCCTATTGGTCGTCGGCCGGGGCGTGACCGCCCAGGACTGGCGCACCGCGAGCCGCGAGCCGGTGGGGCTTGCGCCCGACGCCGCACAGACGCGCGAGGCGGTGGTGCAGGTCTACGCCGCGCGCACCGTGGGCGCGCGCGGCCTGTTCGGCGTGCACACCTGGGTGGCGGTGAAGCCCGAGGCGGCTCCCGCCTACACCGTCTACGAGGTGATCGGCTGGCGGCTGCGCTGGGCGGGGAGCGCGCTCACCATCCACCAGCGCGCGCCCGATGCGCGCTGGTTCGGCGCCGAGCCGGAGCTGCTCGCCGACCGGCGCGGGCCGCAGGCCGAGAAGCTCATCCCGCGCATCGACGCCGCGGCGCGCGCCTACCCGTACGCGAAGGAGTACACCGTCTGGCCGGGGCCGAACTCGAACACGTTCACCGCCTGGGTGACGCGCGCCGTGCCCGAGCTGGAGGTGGACTTCCCCGCTACCGCGATCGGCAAGGACTACAACGGCTCGCTCGTCGGCGCGGCACCGAGCGGCCACGGGCTGCAGCTCTCGCTCGGCGGGCTTTTCGCGCTCACCGCGAGCGGCGTGGAGGGGCTGGAGGTGAATCTCCTCGGCCTGAACTTCGGCATCAACCCCTTCGACCCGTCGCTCAAGCTTCCGCTGGTGGGCCGCCTCGGGCCTGCCCGGGCATCCGCACAAAAGTAGGATTGTCAAAATCGGTTTGACACGCTAGACTTGCGGCGTGGTCGAGACCCATTGCGCCGCGAGGCTGGTGGAGCTGTTCGGCAGCCAGGCCGGGGTGGCGCGCGCCTTCCAGCTCGACCGCGCGGTGGTGCACCACTGGGTGAAGACGGGCTATATCCCCGCGCGCTGGGCAGGCGAGGTCGAGCGCGTCACCCAGGGGCGCATCAGCGCCATCGAAGTCGTCAACGAGGCGAGCGCGAAGAACCCGGTGCGCGTCAAGTCGCGCCCGGAGGATGCGCCGTTCGGAATTCTTTCGGAGAGCGAAGCCATGCCTACCAGCCAGTACGCCCCCCCGAAGCGCATCCATTCCTTCCATCCGCCGCAGAGGACGCTGATGGGCCCCGGCCCGACCGAGATCCACCCGCGCGTGCTCACCACCATGAGCCAGCCCGCGATCGGCTACCTCGACCCGATCTTCGTGGAGATGATGGAAGAGCTGAAAGCGCTGCTGCGTTACGTCTACCAGACGAAGAATCCGCTCACCTTCCCGCTCTCGGGCCCGGGATCGGTCGGCATGGAGTACTGCTTCGTCAACATGGTGGCGCCGGGCGACAAGGTGATCGTGTGCGTGAACGGCGTCTTCGGCGGGCGCATGCTCGAGAACGTGGAGCGCATGGGCGGCATCCCGGTGGTGGTGCAGGACGACTGGGGCAAGCCCGTCGACCCGCAGAAGGTCGAGGACGCGTTCAGGAAGAACAAGGACGCGAAGCTGCTCGCCTTCGTGCACGCCGAGACCTCCACCGGCTGCCAGTCCGACGCAAGGACCCTTACGCAGATCGCGCACAAGCACGGCGCGCTCGTCATCGTCGATGCGGTCACCTCGCTCGGGGGCTCGCCCGTCAAGGTCGACGAGTGGGAGATCGACGCCATCTACTCGGCGAGCCAGAAGTGCCTGTCGTGCACCCCGGGCCTGTCGCCCGTGTCCTTTTCCGAGCGCGTGGTCGAGTACGTGAAGAAGAGGAAGGACAAGATCCACAGCTGGTTCATGGACATGAACCTGCTGCTCGGCTACTGGAACGCGAGCACGCGCACCTACCACCACACCGCGCCGACCAACTCGCTTTTCGCGCTGCACGAGGCGCTGCTGCTCATCCGCGAGGAGGGGCTGGAGAACAGCTGGGCGCGCCACCAGCGCCACCACATCGCGCTGAAAGCGGGGCTGGAGGCGATCGGCCTGCAGTTCCTCGTAGAGGAAAAGCACCAGCTGCCGCAGATGAACGCGGTGCTTTGCCCCAAAGGGGTGGAGGAAGCCGAGGTAAGGAAGCGCTTACTGGACGAATTCGGCCTCGAGATCGGCGCCGGGCTCGGGCCCTTGAAGGGCAAGGTCTGGCGCTTCGGGCTGATGGGCTACTCCTGCCGCGCGGACAACGTGATGCTCTGCCTCAGCGCGCTCTCCTCGGTGCTCTCCGACATGGGCCTGCCGGTGCACGTGGGAGATGCCGAGGCCGCGGCCCACGGCGCCTACGCGCAGATGCACGCCAAGGACGCACAGAGGAAGAAGAGAGCCGCGTAGCGCGCTGCGGTCTGGCGGAGAACCTGACAAAATTGTCAGGTGCGATGGTTCTCCTTTCTGATCATTGGGTTGGCATTTTGGCTGAGCGCGGCTGAGGCGGCGATCAGCCTGCGCGCGAGCGCTTCCTCGACCAGCACGGGGGCGGGACAGGTCGACCTGCCGCGCGTGGACGGCACCGGCGAGGGCGACCTGATGCTCGCCTTCATCATGGTCGAAGGGCGTTCCACCGCCCAGATCACGGATCCCGCCGGCTGGACGCGCGCGGTCGCGATCAACGCGGGCGGCAGCCAGCATTCGCTGGTCGTCTGCTTCCGCTTCGCCACTGTGGCCGACGTCTCGGGCGCCTCGCCGACCTGGACCTGGCAGTACGCCGGCAACCACGAGTTCGTCGCTTCGCTGCTGGTGTTCCGCGGAGTGGACACGGCCAACCCGATCGACGCGTCGAGCAACCAGTCCTACACGAACAACTCGGCGACCACGACCGTGCCGGCCGTGACGCCGAGCGTCTCGGACACCGTGCTGGTGATGGCGGCGACGATCAACCGCGGGGCCACCTTCACATGGACCGCGCCCGCTGCCGAGGTCACCGACGCGCGCTCCGGCGCGGGCGGCGGCAACATCGCCATGACCACCGCCACCGACACGGGGCCCGCAGCCGGGGTGTCGAGCGGCGCGCGCACCGCCACCGCCTCGGGCAGCGACAACCGGCGCCTCGGGCAGATGATCGCGCTCACGCCGGCGGCGGTGCCCGGGCCGGTTCTCTACTGGCGCTTCGACGAGAGCGCCTGGAGCGGCGCAGCCGACGAGGTCAAGGACTGGAGCGGCAACAACCTGCATGGCACCGCGGCCGGCGCGAGCGGCACCGCGACCACGACCGCGCTCAACAACGGCAGCCCGGCCTTCTGCCGCAGCGGCCTGTTCGCGAGCGGCTCGGACCAGTACGCCGAGACGGCTGACCACGCGCTGCTCGACATCACGGACCGGCTCACCGTGACCGCCTGGGTGCGGCCGGCGAGCTGGCCGGGCGCGGGCCTGATGACGATCGCGTCCAAGGACGCAAACTACGAGTTCCACCTCAACACGAGCGGGGAAGTCTTCTGGTGGTGGACCGCGGGCGCGAACGCGATCACGACCACCGGGACCCCGGCGCCGGTCGGCGCCTGGACGCACGTCGCCATCGTCTTCACGCGCGGCGCCCAGGAGGTCTACGTCAACGGCCTGCAGGCCGCGGACAACTGGACCAACCCCGACCGCAACGCGCTCGTCGGCAATGCGCTGCCGTTCCAGGTCGGGAGCGACCAGGGTTTCGCGGGCCGCTTTTTCGGCGGCCAGATCGACGAGGTGCGCATCTACAACTACGCGATGAGCGCGGCCGACGTGCTGGCGGTGAAGAACAGCGTCCCGGCGCCGCTCTGCCCGCTGGATCACTTCTCGGTGGTGCCCTCGGGCGGTGCGAGCGCGAGCACCTGCGTCGCCAAGTCGCTCACCATCACCGCGCTCGACGTCAACGACGCCGTCTACACGCCTTACGCGGGGACCATCAACCTCACGACCTCCACGGCGCGCGGCGACTGGGCGAACGGCGACGGCGCGGGCGCGCTCGCCAACGGCGCCGCGAACGACGGCGCCGCGACCTACGCCTTCGCCGCCGGCGACGCGAGCGACGTGGTGCTCGGCCTCTCCGACCAGTCGCAAGACGACCTCACGGTGAGCGTCGCCGACACCGCCGTGCCCTGGGCGACCGGGACCTCGGTGACCGTCAACTTCCGCGACAACGCCTTCCTCTTCGAGGAGGATCTCGCCGGCCGGATCGCCGGCGCGAGCGTCGCGGTCGCGGGGCGCGACCACGATCTGCGCGTGACCTACATCTACAAGGACAGCGTGACCGCGAACTGCGGGACGCTCGCGAGCTACACCGGGGCGAAGAGCGTGAAGGCATGGGTGACGCGCGCCGGCACCGATCCGGGCGGCGCGGCGCCGCAGATCGGCGCGGTGGCGTTGCCGGACGCCGCGCCGGGCGCGAACAACCTCAACCTCACGTTCGCAGCAGGGGTGGCGAGCCTCGATCTCTCCACGAGCGACGTAGGCAAGTTCGCGCTCAGCCTGCGCGACGACGCCCCGGTCGTGGCGAACACCCCCGTGAGCGGCGCCTCGGGCGACCTCACGGTGCGGCCGTTCACCATCGCCGCGAGCGGCATCCAGCAGGGCGCGGTCGCCAATCCGGGCAGCGACACGCCGGCGGGCGCGCTGTTCGCCGCCGCGGGCACGAGCTTCGAGATGACGCTCGGCGCCTATCGCCACAGCGCCGCGGCCGACGCCGATGACGACGGCGTGCCGGACGCGGCCGCGACGCTCGCGCAGACGAGCGCGGCGGGCCTCGCGCCGAGCTTCGCGGCGAGCGCGAGCTTCTCGGCGGTGGCACCCTTCGCTCCTGCGGCAGGCGGCACGCTCAACAACGCGGGCGCCATCGCGATGACGGCAGGCGCGGCGAACCCGACCGACCTCAACTTCACCGAGGTGGGCAGCTTCACGCTCTCCACCGCCGGCGTCGTGACGAGCTACCTCGGCACCGCGGGTCTCGACCTGCAGGCGAGCGTGTTCGACGGCGCGGGCGCGCAGGTGACCGCGGCGCCGGTCGTAGGGCGCTTCCGGCCGGACCACTTCCACCTCGCGCCGGGGGCGACGCTCGTCAACCGCAATGCGGCGGCGTGCGCGCCGGCCTCGAGCTTCAGCTACATGGAAGAGGGGTTGCGCCTGGACTTTTCGCTGCAAGCGCGCAACGGCCTCTCCTTGCCGACGGTGACGGCCAACTACGCCGGCGCCTGGGCGAAGCTCGACCCCGCGGTCTTTGCGAGCTTCGACTTCGGCGCGCGCAGCGGCGCAACCGACCTCACCTCGCGCCTCGATCCGGGCGTGGCGCCCGCGGGCGCGTGGACGAACGGCGTCGCGGACGTGAGCGCGCTCACGGCCGTCCTGCGCGCCGTGCCCGACAACCCGGACGGCCCGTACGCCGCGCTGCAGTTCGGCATCGCGCCGGTCGATTCCGACGGCGTGGCGATGGACCTGCTCGACCTGGATGCGGACGTGAACGGCTCGGACGAGCGCAAGTCGCTCGGCGTCTCGACCGAGGTGCGCTTCGGCCGCCTGCGCGTGCGCAACGCCGTCGGCGCGGAAGTGCTGCCGCTGCGCGTGCCGCTCGAGGCGCGCTACTGGAACGGCAGCGCCTTCGCCACCAATACGCTCGACAGCTGCACCACGCTCGCGCGCGACAACATCGCGCTCGAGTTCTCCGGCGCGATCGCTCCCTGCGACACGGCGCTCAGCCAGGCGAGCGTGACGCTCGGCGCCGGGACGGCCGTGCTCGAGCTGTCCCCGCCCGGCCCGGGAAACACCGGCGGCGTGCTGCTCACGCCGCAGCTCGAGGACCCGCCTTCCGGGAGCTACTGCACCGGCGCGGGCGGCTCGTACCTCGCGACGAGCTCCGCCAACCGCGGCTATCTCACCGGGCGCTGGTCGGACAGCGCCGATCCGGACATCGACCCGGACACCTTCCACGACGACGACCCGGCCGCGCGCGTCGGCGTCGGCGTGTACGGCGCGCAGCCGAGGAACTTCATCTTCTTCCGCGAGAACTACTGAGCGATAGAATTCGGGGACGGAGCCCGAACTCCTGCGACGCATCGCTTTCCGAGTTCGGGCTCCG
>JBFLYF010000156.1:0-7320 GCA_040756795.1 Pseudomonadota bacterium | reverse complement strand
AATAGCTGTTCACCAGCCAGACGATCAGCACGAAGCCGAGCCCCGCGGCGACCGTGCCGAGGTAGAGCACGCCGCCGAGCGCGCCAGGCGAGAAGGTCCAGGCCGCGTCGGCCTCGAAGGCGAGCGTGAGCAGTGCGAACAACGGCACCGCGGCGGCCGAGCTCCAGAAGATCACCGCCACCGGGCTGATGGCGCGCGGCATGCGCTTGTTGAGGATCACGTTGCCGGTCCAGCACAGCGCCGCGACGAGCACGAGCAGGTCGCCGAGCAGCGAGCCGCCGGCGACCCCGCGCTCCGCGAGCACCAGCGCCACGCCGGCGAAGGCGACGCCGGTGCCGAGCCAGCGGCGCGCGCTGAGGCGCTCGCTCGGGACCAGCAGCGGCAGCAGCAGCAGGGTGAAGAACGGCTGCATGTTGAACAGGATCGAGGCGCGGCCGGCGCCCGTCATGGTGAGAGCGGTGAACAGCAGCGACTGCGCGAGCACGAAGAAGCCGGTCTGCGCGGCGAGGAACCACGCCTCGCCGCCCCGGTAGGCGAGCGCGGTGCGCGCCCACCAGGCGTAGGCGCCGAGCGTCGCCGCGGCGATCAGCATGCGCAGCGCGAGCGTGCCGAACACCGGCAGGTCCTGCAGCGCCACCCTGCCCGCGGTATACGAGCCGCCGAGGATCGCCATGGCGAGGGTCGCGAGGGCGGCCGCGCGCGCGTCCAGCCGCCGGTCCTCGCTCCCGATCCGGCTCATCGCGCGCGCGCCTCGAGCCGCGCCAGCCAGAGCGTGCTCGCCAGGATCACCACGCCGCCGGCCACCGTCGAGCTCTCGGGAACGGTGCCGAACATCGCCAGGCCGAGCAGCGCCGCCCACACCAGCTCGAGGAACTTCACCGACTGCACCGCCGAGATGTCGGCGACGCGGAAGGCGCGCACGATGCAGTAGTGGCCGCCCGCGCCGAGGAAGCCGCAGGCCACGAGCAGCGTCCACTGCGCGGCCGAGGGCGCCGCCCAGGCGGCGAGCGCGAACGGCGCCAGCATCGCGGAGACCAGCAGGTGCTGCCAGAGCACCACGACGTCGGAGCGCTCGTGGCGCGTCAGCACCTTGGCGACCAGGAACGAGCCCGCGAACACCGGCGCCGAGGCGAGCATCAGCAGCATCCCGGCCGAGACGCCCGCGAAGCCGCCGGCGCCGAACGGGTCGACCACCAGCAGCACGCCGGCAAACCCCACCAGCACCGCGGCCCAGCGCGCCGCGCTCATGCGCTCGTTGAGGAACAGGACCGCGCCCAGGCAGATGAACAGCGGCCCGCTGAAGCCGATCGCGGTCAGCTCGGCGAGCGTGACGAGCGGCAGCGCGGCGAACCACAGCATCATGCCGCCCGAGTGGAACGCGCCGCGCAGCAGCTGCAGCCGCGGCGCCTTGGGCCAGAAATGTCCGGAATGCAGCGCGGGCGCCAGCATGACGAGGGCGCCCAGCAGATAGCGCAGGAACCCCACCAGCCACGGGTCGAGCTCGTGCGCGAGCTTCTTCATGGTGGCGTTGAGCAGCGTGAACAGCACCCCGGTCGCCGCCATCCACAGCATGCCGCGCAGCGTGGGGCTGAGGGCTTGGCCCGGCAGTTCTGCGCTCAGCGGAGAATCACGCCAGCGGCACGCCCGCGCGCCTGGCCGCCCTGCGCAGCGGCGCGTCGCGAGCGGCGAGCGGATACTTCAGCCGCAAGGCGAGCTCGAGGTAGCAGGCGTCGTAGGCGTTCAAGGCATGGCGCCGCGCGATATCGATAAGCGTGCGAGTCGAGGCCGGTCCGGCATCGTGAACGAAGTCGAGCCGATCGAGCTCGTCGAGAATCGCCGGGAGCCGAGCCGGCGGGAGCCGGCGATTGTGCGACAGGGCCAGCAGGGTGGCCGCGAACTCGGCCCGCCAGATCGACGGTACATGCACTTCCTCTGCCGCCGCGCGGTCGAGCAGCGCCCTGGTTGCCGAGCTCGCCTGGCTCTCGACGAACCAGGCGACGACGACCGAGTTATCGGCGACGAACGCCATCAGGCGCGGCCCTTGGCGATGGCGCGCCTGACCTCCGTCCGGCTGATGCGCAGATTCATCCGCTTGCGAAGCGCGTGGATGCGCGTCACCGCTTCTGCGCGCGCCTTCTTGCGGGCGTCTTCCGCGGCTCGCACCATCCGCACCACCGGCCGCCCGCGCCGCGTCAGGACGACTTCCTCCCCGGCCTCGACCCGGTCCACCAGCTCCGAGAGCCTCGATCGGGCGTCGTAGATACCGATGCGCTCCATGCTCCGCTCCTGTCTAGCTGTACAGGAACGATTCTAGCGCAGGACCGTCGGGTCAGCCTCAAATGTTGAGCGCGCGCTTGTCCACGGCGAGGGCCGCGTCCTTCATCGCCTCGGACAACGACGGGTGCGCGTGGCAGATCATGCCGATGTCCTCCGCGGAGCCGCGGAACTCCATGGCGACGACGGCCTCGGCGATCAGCTCCGACGCGTACGGCCCGAGAATGTGCACGCCGAGGATTTCGTCCGTGTCTTTTCTCGCCACGAACTTGACCAGGCCGGCCGTATCGCCCAATGCCCTTGCCCGGGCGTTGGCGGAAAACGGGAAAGTCCCGACGCGGTACTCGACGCCCTCGGCCTTCAGCTGCTGCTCGGTCCTGCCCACCCAGGCGATTTCGGGCGTGGTGTAGATCACCCAGGGCACGGTGTTGAAGTCGACGTGAGCGTGCTGGCCGGCGATGCGCTCGGCCACCGCGACCCCCTCTTCCTCGCCTTTGTGCGCGAGCATCGGCCCGCGCACCACGTCGCCGATCGCCCAGACCCCGGGCAGGTTGGCGCGGCACTCGGCGTCCACCGCTACGAAGCCACGGTCGAGCTTCAACCCGACGCCTTCGGCATTCAGGCCGGTCGTGTTGGGGATGCGGCCGATCGAGACGATCAGCCGGTCCACTTCCAAGGTCTTGGATGAGCTATCGGATGCAGTGTATTGAACTGTAACGTTTTTCTTAGATGCCGTCACCTTCGTGATGTTCACCCCGAATTCCATCCTGAGGCCCTGCTTGGCGAAGATTTTTTGCGCCTCTCGCGCGATCTGCTCGTCGGCCGCGCCAAGAAAGGTCGGCAGGGCCTCGAGGATCGTGACCTCCGAGCCCAGGCGCCGCCAGACGCTGCCCATCTCCAGGCCGATGACGCCCGCGCCGATGACGCCCAGGCGCTTCGGGACCTCGGGCATGGCGAGCGCGCCGGTGTTGCTGAGGACGAGCTTCTCGTCGAACTCCGCCCCGGGCAGCGGACGCGGATTCGAGCCCGTGGCGATGATGACGTTCTTGGCCGAAAGGGTCTCGCTGTTGACTTTTACTTCAAGTGGTTTTGAGAAGCTTCCCCTGCCATGAAAAAACGTGACCTTGTTTTTCTTGAACAGATACAGAACCCCGTCGTTGCTGCTTTTTACCACCGTGTCCTTGCGCGCGAGCATCTGCGCGAGGTCGAGCTCGAGGCCCTTCACCCTGACGCCGTGCTCGGCGAAGTGGTGCCCGGCCTGCTCGTAGTTCTCCGAGGATTGCAGCAGCGCCTTCGAGGGGATGCAGCCTACGTTGGTGCAGGTGCCGCCGAGCGCGGGCTTGCCGTCGGCCGCCTTCCACTCGTCGATGCAGGCGGTCTTGAGGCCGAGCTGCGCCGCGCGGATCGCCGCGATGTAGCCCGCGGGCCCGCCGCCGATCACCACCACGTCGAAGGACTGCATCTCAGATCTCCAGCGCCAGGCGCGCCGGGTCTTCCAGAGCCTCTTTCACGGCAACCAGGCTCAAGACAGCCTCTCTGCCGTCGATGATGCGATGGTCGTAGGAGAGCGCGAGGTAGTTCATCGGCCGCACCACCACCTGCCCGTTCTCGACCACCGCGCGGTCCTTGGTCGCGTGCACGCCGAGGATCGCCGACTGCGGCGGGTTGATGATCGGGGTCGAGAGCATCGAGCCGAACACGCCGCCGTTGGAGATCGAGAACGTGCCGCCGGTGAGCTCCTCGAGCGAGAGCTTGCCGTCCTGCGCCTTCTTGCCGAACTCGGCGATTTTCTTCTCGATCGCGGCGAACGACATCTGGTCGGCGTCGCGCAGGATCGGCACCACGAGGCCCCGCGGGCTGCCGACCGCGACGCCGATGTCGAAGTAGCCGTGGTAGACGATGTCGTTGCCGTCCACCGAGGCGTTCACCACCGGGTATTTCTTCAGCGCGTGCACGCAGGCCTTGACGAAGAACGACATGAAGCCGAGGCGCACGCCGTGCTCCTTCTCGAAGCGCTCCTGGTACTTCTTGCGCAGCTCCATCACCGGCGCCATGTTCACTTCGTTGAACGTGGTCAGGATCGCCGCGGTGGACTGCGACTGCACCAGCCGCTCGGCGACGCGCTGGCGCAGGCGCGACATGGGCACGCGCTGCTCGGGCCGGCCGGAGAGCATCTTGTCGATGCTGACCGGGGCCGGCGGTTGCTGCAGGGGCGCTTTTTCTTTCGCTTGCGATTTCTCGGGCATGGAAAGAACGTCGCCCTTCGTCACGCGGCCGTCTCTTCCTGTTCCCTGAATCTGTGAGGGATCGAGGCCCTTGCTCGCCGCGAGCTTCTGCGCGGCGGGCATGACGGCGGGGGCGGGTTTGGCTTTTTGCTCCTTTGCTTCCTCTTTTTTCGCTTCAACGACAACCGCAGCTTTTCCCTCGGTGTCGATCTTCGCGATCACCTCGCCCGCGACCACGGTGCCCTTGTCGCCCTTGAGGATGCTCACCAGGATGCCGTCGGCGGGGCTGGGCAGCTCGAGCACCACCTTGTCGGTCTCGATGTCGATCAGGTTCTCGTCGCGCTTCACCGCCTCGCCCTGCTTCTTGTGCCAGGCGAGCAGCGTCGCCTCGGCGACCGACTCCGAGAGCTGCGGGACCTTCACCTCGACGAGCATGGGCTAGCTCCCCCTCATTTCCCTTTTCTGCTGGTGCCCTGCACCGGCACGACGACGTTGTCGGTGATCGGCGCGAACGCCGCCTCGACCAGCTCCTTCTGCTGCTCGTTGTGCAGCGACAGGTACCCCACCGCGGGCGAGGCCGACGACTTGCGCATGGCGTAGCCGAGAATCTGCTCCTCGCGCATGTGGCGCAGCAGGTAGTGCTGGATGCGGTGCCAGGCGCCCTGGTTGCCCGGCTCCTCCTGGCACCAGAGCACCTCGTTCGCGTGCGGATAGCGGTCGATCTGCTCCTGGAAATCCTGGTGCGGGAAGGGATAGAGCTGGGCGATGCGCGCGATCGCGATGTCCCGGATGCCTTTCTCCTTGCGGTAGGCCATCAGGTCGAAGAACACCTTGCCGCTGCAGAAGATGACGCGCTTCACTCTTGCCGGCGGGATCGCCTCGTCCCAGTCGGCGTTGACCGGCTTGAACTTGCTCTCGGCGAACTCGGCGAGCGGCGAGACCGACTCCTTGTGCCGCAGCAGGCTCTTCGGCGTGAAGATGACGAGCGGCTTGCGGTAGGGCCGGATCATCTGCCGGCGCAGCAGGAAGAACATCTGCACCGGCGTCGCCGGCACGCAGACCTGCAGGTTGTAGTCGGCGCACAGCTGCAGGTAGCGCTCGATGCGCCCCGAGGAATGCTCCGGCCCCTGGCCCTCGTAGCCGTGCGGCAGCATCATCACCATGCCGCAGATGCGGCCCCACTTCACCTCGCCCGAGGCGATGAACTGGTCGATCACCACCTGCGCGCCGTTGGCGAAGTCGCCGAACTGCGCCTCCCAGACCACCAGCTCGTTCGGCTCGGAGGTCGAGTAGCCGTACTCGAAGCCGAGCACCGCCTCCTCCGACAGCACCGAGTCGATCACCACGAAGTCGCCCTGGTTGGGCGCGATGTGCTTGAGCGGAATGTACGCGCCCTCGTCCCAGCGCTCGCGGCTCTGGTCGTGCAGCACCGCGTGGCGGTGGAAGAACGTGCCGCGGCCGCAGTCCTGGCCCGAGATGCGCACCGCGAAGCCGTCCTTGAGGAGCGAGGCATAGGCGAGGTTCTCCGCCATGCCCCAGTCGACCGGGAGCTTGCCCTGCCCCATCAGCTTGCGGTCGGCGATGATCTTCTCCACGCGCGGGTGCAGCTTGAAGTTGGGCGGGATGGTGGTGAGCCTCTCGGCGAGCGCCTGCAGCTCGGCGAGCGGCAGCGTGGTGTCGTCGTTCTCGTTCCACTTCGTGCCCTTGTACTTCGACCAGTCCACCGCGAAGGGCGGCTTGAAGTTCGACAGGATCGTCTTGTTGGTGTGAAAGCCCGCGTCCATCGCCTGCCGGTAGCTCGCCGCCAGCCTGTCGCCCTCGTCCGCCGCGATCACGCCCTGGGCGGCGAGCCGCTCGGCGTAGAGCTTCCTCGTGCCGGGATGCGCGTTGATGATCTTGTACATCAGCGGCTGGGTGACCATCGGCTCGTCCTGCTCGTTGTGGCCGAGCTTGCGGAAGCACACCAGGTCCACCACCACGTCCTTCTTGAACTGCATGCGGTAGTCGAGCGCGATCTCGATCGCCATCACCGCGGTCTCGGGGTCGTCGGCGTTGACGTGGAAGATCGGCGCCTCGATCATCTTCATGACGTCGGTGCAGTAGAGCGTCGAGCGGCTGTCGCGCGGGTCCGAGGTGGTGAAGCCGATCTGGTTGTTGACCACGATGTGCACCGTGCCGCCGGTGCCGTAGCCGCGCGTCTGCGCGAGGTTCAGCGTCTCCATCACCACGCCCTGCCCGGCGACCGCGGCGTCGCCGTGGATCAGCACCGGCAGCACCTGCTCGCCGCCGCGGTCCTTGCGCCGGTGCTGGCGCGCGCGCACCGAGCCCTCGACCACGGGATTGACGATCTCGAGGTGCGAGGGGTTGAACGCGAGCGTCAGGTGCATCGGCCCGCCCGGGGTGTTGATGTCGGAGGAAAAGCCCTGGTGGTACTTGACGTCGCCCGCCATCAGGTCGTCGGCGTGCTTGCCCTCGAACTCGCTGAACAGGTCCTTCGGCATCTTGCCGAGCGTGTTGACCAGCACGTTCAGGCGCCCGCGGTGCGCCATGCCGATCACCAGCTCCTGCACGCCTGCGGCGCCGGCGCGCTGCAGCAGGTTGTCGAGCACCGGGATCAGCGTGTCGCCGCCCTCGAGCGAGAAGCGCTTCTGCCCGACATAGCGCGTGTGCAGGTAGCGCTCCAGGCCCTCGGCGGCGGTGAGGCGCTCGAGGATGTGCCGCTTGTAGTCGGGCGCGAAGCTGGGCCGGGAGCGGATCGGCTCGAGGCGCTCCTGGATCCACTTTTTCTCCACGCGGCTCGACAGGTACATGTACTCCACGC
>JBFLYF010000155.1:0-7409 GCA_040756795.1 Pseudomonadota bacterium | reverse complement strand
CCAACCTACATGAAAAGCTACGGAAGCACCACCGCCCACAATTTTTCCGCCGCCGTTTCCGGCGCCACCGTGCTAACCAGCTGCCCGAATCCGGCCGAAACCGGTGGGGGCGCTAGCGCACGCCCAGTTTCAGTTCGTTGCGCACGCCGTCCTCAGCACTGGCCGCGTCCAGGTTCGGGTCGGTTAGGAAGGCACGTTCCTTGTCCACGTTCGCGCGCGTGACGAGATAGTCGTAGATAGCGAGCCCGCGGTTACGCGCCAGCTCGCGCAGCTCGTCTTCCGTTACCGGCATGGATTCTGTCAGGCGCAAGCGCGCCGCCTCGACCAGACGCGCTTTGTCATCCGCCGTATCGGCGGTCCCGGGCTGCCCGGCCGGCAGCACCGGTTCTGCGCCGAACTGCCTGCGGTAGAGCGCGAGCAGGCGGCGTTGCTCGGAAGCCGTGAGCGGCGTGGGCAGCGCGGCGTCGGCGCCGCGCACCTGTTGCATGAGCCTGGCCTGCGCCAGCGCGCGGCGGTCGGCGTCGGGGGAGGACGCCCCGCGCACCTCGAGGCGCAGTTGTGGACGGTCGGCGAGGGCGCGCGCCAGCTTGTCGAGCTTCTCCTGCTCGCCGGAACCGATCTCGGCGGCTCCCGGGGCGAAGGCGACGTAGCCCATTTCCTCGCCGCCGCCGAAGGCGGCGGCCAGCAACTTGAACGGCGCGGTGAGCGCCTTCATGATCAGGTTGACCAGCGCCTTGCCGATGATCCCGGCATAGCTGAACGACGGGTCTTCGAGGTTGCCGCGCACCGGCAGATCGATGTCGATCACGCCGCGCGAGTCCTGCAGGATCGCGATCGCCAGTTGCAGCGGCAGGTCGAGCGCGTCGGGGCTGTCCACGCGCTCGCCGAGCTTGAGCTGGTCGAGCACGATCTTGTTCTCGCCCACCAGCTCGCGCTCGACCAGCTTGTAGCGCAGGTCGAGCGTGAGTTTGCCCTTGTCGATGCGCCGGCCGGCGAACTTGCCGCTGTAGGGCGAGAAGGTCGTAAGCTCGATGTTCTCGAAGCGCAGGCCGATGTCGGTGTAGGCCTGCGCCGCCAGCGGATTGATTTCGCCCGCGATCGTCGCCGGGGCGTAACGGTCGACCTTGCCGCGCAGCGCGACCGTTGCGCGCGCCGCGGGCTGCGAGGACAGGCCCTTCACCGTGCCGCTCAGCTGCTGCAGGCCGGTGGCGAAATGCGGTCGCAAGGACTGGTCGGAGAAGTTGGCCGAGCCGTTGCGCACCGTGATGAGGCCGATGCTCACGCGCGCCGGCTTTGTGTCCGCCGGCGGCGCATCGGGCGCGGCCGGCGCCGTGCCGGCGACCAGGACGCGCTGCAGGTTGGTGACGCGGTCCGGGCCGATGCCAAAACGCAGATAAGGCTCATCGGCGGCGACGCGCGCGATGCCGAGCGCGGCCGGCTGGCTGCTCCAGGCGAGCTTCTCGAGGTCGAGCCGGCGCCAGCGCGCGAAGCTTTCATTGCGGGCGCTGTCCACGCTCGCGAAATCGCTGATTGCGGCACTGCCCTCGAAGCGCATGGCCGGCGAGTCGCCTGCGATGGTGAACCGCCCGTCCACGTGCAGCGCGCCGCGCTCCAGTTTCAGCCGCGCGAACGGTTCGAGGAAAGGCTGGAACGGCGCGAGCGCGACGTCCGACGCCGAGACGTTCAGGTCCGCCATCAGCGGATCGAGCCCGAATCCGCCGCGCACGGCGATCTTGCCGCCGCCGTTGGGCGTCAGCTCGAGCGAGGCCGTGCCGCGCCGGCCGGGCTGGCCGACGAGGCCGTTGAGGTTGAAGGCGATCGGCGCCAGCTCGAGATTGAGCGGGGTCAGCTCGCCGCCGGCGTTCGCGCGCACGTCGTTCAACGCGAGCCGTCCGCCCGTCACCGCCAGCACGATGCCCGTGGGAGCCAGCGTCAGGTCGTAATCGGCGGCCAGCCCGATGGTCCCGCCCGTCACCTCGACGGCCTGGGGCAGCAGGTAGCCGGCGAGGCGCGACACCTGGATGCCGGCCAGATCGAGACGACCGCGCGACTGGATCGGGTCGGCGCCGATGGAACCGCGCCACGCCAGCTGCTCGCCGAGGTCGGTGGTGGCGTTGAAGGAGTGCTGGCCCGTGTCATCGGGCAGGGTGCTGAAGCTTCGCAGCGAGAAGCTGATCCTGTCCACGCTGCTGCGGAATGGCGGCGCGCTGCGCCGGTCCTCGAAACCCACCTGCCCCTCGACGACGGTCAGCTGGCCCACTGCCACGTGCGGCAGGCCGGCATCCGGTTCCGCCGCGCTTGCCGCGGGCGGTTTGCCGGCGCCGAGGGCGGCGAGGTTGAATGCGCCGTCCGGGCGGATCACCAGCGCCAGGCGCGGCCGCGTGAGGCGGATCTCCGAAAAGCGCCAGGCGAAAACGAACGCCGAGGCGGTGCTGAAATTGACGTACAGCTCGTCGAACGCGGCGATTGGCGCGCCGTCGGCTTCCGTGATGGCGAAGTTCGACAGCGTCGCCGACAGCGCGAAGGGATTGATGCGCACCGCTTCGAGCCGGACCGTCCGGTCAAGCGCGGTGGACAGCTGCTTGACGATCTGCTCGCGCGCGATGCCCGGCGCGACCCAGTAACCGAGCGCACCGTAGAGCGCAATCAGCGCGGCGACGATACCGAGGAGCAGCCGGCGCCGGCGCGCCCAGGCGAGAACGGCCGTGACGATACGGGGCATGAACATGGGCTTGTCCTTCTTTTTCCCGGTCCCAGCATACCGCCAAGCCGGCCGGCATGCAGCCTGTTTACCGCCGCTTCAGTCCAGCATCACCGCGCGCAGCTTCTCGGCCGCGGTTTCCGGCGCCACCGTGTTCACGAACAATCCCGACCCCAGCTCGAAACCCGTGGGGATGCTGGTGCGCGGCGTGATTTCGAGGTGCCAGTGATAGCTCGCCGCGCAGTCCGCGTATTGCGCGTCATGCGGCAGCGAATGCAGGAAGTAATTGTACTGCGCGCCGCCGAGCACGGCGTCGAGGCGCGCCATGGTGCGGCGCATCACGCGCGCCAGGTCGGCGAGATCGTCCTGCGATATGCGCAGAAAATCGCTCTGGTGCTGGAGCGGCAGAATGTGTACCTCCCACTCGTAGCGGCTGGCGAAGGGCTTGATGGCGATGAATTTCGCGCCGCGCTCGACGACGTACTGGCCGACGCTGATCTTGCGCCGGATATCGCCGGATTCGCGGTCGTAGATGGTGGCCTCGAAGGTGAGCGCCTCGTCGATCAGGGAGCAGAAAATGCAATGATGATTCTTGTGCCAGAACGCGCGGCTGTTGGTGACCTCGGCCTGCACGTTGTCCGGGATCACCGGCGTGGCGATCACCTGGCTGTGGGTGTGGGCGATCGAGGCGCCGGCCGCAGGGCCGAAATTCTTGAACACCAGCACGTAGCGCAGGCGCGAATTGGACCGGTACAGCTGCTCCATGCGGTCGCGATAGGCGCCGAACAGCAGCGCCAGGTGCGGTTCGCTCATTTCGTGGATGGCGATGCCGTGCTGGTTGTGGTCGATCATGACCTCGTGCCGGCCGTAGCCGTCGATGGTCTGTTGCAGCCCGAATGTGAGATTGGGATTGCTGCGATCGTCGCCCAGTACCGGGTAGAGATTCTCGACGATGCGGATTTCCCAGTTCTGCTCGGCCGGGTAGGCGGCGATCACCGGCGGCGTCATGGATTCGTTGCCGGTGCAGAACGGGCAGGTCTCGACGCGGGCGCGGGTGTCGCGCGGCGCGGGCGCCTCGGCCTTTTTCGGGCGCAGGCCGCGCGCGGTCGCCACCAGCACCGACTCGCTCGGCACGATCGGGTTGATGCGGATTTCGCGCACGGGTTTCGGTGCCGGCTCTGTCATGGGCCGGGAGCTTAAAGCAGGCGTGCGCGCGGCGCCACGCCAATGCGCTGATCGGGCCATAAAACCGGGCGTTTGACGCTCCGGCTGCGGCTTGTCATCGGCGGTAGGCGCAAGTACCATGCGCCTTCTCCGATCGATTTTTTTCAGGTTTGCGCCTTATGTTTCACGGCAGTATGGTGGCCCTGGTCACGCCCATGAACGAGGACGGGTCGCTGGACCTGCCCGCGCTGCGGCGCCTGGTGGATTTCCACGTCGAGAACGGCACCGACGCCATCGTCGCGGTCGGCACCACCGGCGAGTCGCCCACGCTCGACATGGACGAGCACTGCGAGGTGATCCGCGTGACCGTGGAGCACGCCAAGGGCCGGGTACCGGTGATCGCCGGGACCGGCGCGAACTCCACCACCGAGGCCATCGAGCTCACGCGCTGCGCCGAAAGAGCACGCGCCGATGCCTGCCTGCTGGTGACGCCTTACTACAACAAGCCGACCCAGGAAGGCCTGTACCTGCATCACAAGGCAATCGCCGAGGCCGTGCCGATCCCGCAGATACTTTATAATGTGCCCGGACGCACCGCCTGCGACATGCTGCCCGAAACCGTCGAACGTCTCGCCGACATACCTAATATAGTGGGCATCAAGGAAGCCACGGGCAACCTCGACCGCGCGCGCGACATCCTGCGCCGCTGCGGCGACAAGATCGACCTCTACTCCGGCGACGATGCCACCGCTCTCGACTGCATCCTGCTCGGGGCCAAGGGCGATATTTCGGTCACGGCCAATGTCGCGCCCAAGCTGATGCACGAGATGTGCAAGCTCGGGCAGGAGCGCCGGGAACAGGAGGCGCGCGCCATCAACGACCGCCTCATGGGCCTGCACAAGAACCTTTTCATCGAGGCCAATCCAATACCGGTGAAGTGGGCACTAAACCGGATGGGGCTGATCAAAGCAGGCATTCGCCTGCCGCTGACGCCGCTGGCGGGCAAGCATCACGAAACCGTGCGCCAGGCCATGCGGGCCGCGGGGATTGCGTCCTGAACCGATGAAATTATTTACAACCGAGGATCCATGACGATACGTTTCGCCAGACTCCTGCTTTGCCTGCTGGCGGCCGTGTCCGTCGGCGCCTGCCAGAGCATCGCCGACAAGCGCAAGATCGACTACAAATCCACGCGCACGCTGCCGCCGCTCGATGTCCCGCCCGAACTGGCCGCGCCCGAGGGCGCCGGGGACGCCAAGGAAGGGACGCCGGCACCCGGCGCCGCGACCTATTCGGGATTCGTCAGCGGCGAGGGACAGAAAAAGCCCGGGGACAGCGGCGTGCTGCCGGCGTACGAGGGCCTGAAGCTGGAACGCGCCGGCCAGATGCGCTGGCTGGTGGTCAAGCTGCCGGCGGAGCAGCTGTGGCCGCGGGTGCGCGAATTCGTGCTGGATCGCGGCCTCATCATCGACCAGGAAAATCCGCAAACCGGCGTGCTCGAAACCGACTGGGCCGAAAACCGCGCCAAGGTCGGCACCGTGACGCAGAAACTGCTGGCGAAATCGCTCGGCACGCTGTATTCGACCGGCCTGCGCGACAAATACCGCATCCGTCTGGAGCGCGGCAAAGAAGCCGGCACCACGGAGGTTTATCTCAGCCATCGTGGCATGGTCGAGACCATCATCGGGAACGATACTTCCGGCATCGGTGAAACCCGCTGGCAGCCGCGCCCCTCCGACCCGGACCTGGAAGCGGAAATGCTGCGCCTGCTGATGGTGAGCCTGGGCACGAAGGAGGAAAAGGCCGCGGGCATGATCGCCGCCGCGGAAACTCCCGCGCCCGAGCGTGCCAAACTCAATCGCGACAATGGCGGCGTCTCGCTCAGCCTGCAAGAGGATTTCGAGCGCGCGTGGCGCCGCGTCGGGCTGGTGCTGGACCGCACCAGCTTCACGGTCGAGGACCGCGACCGCTCCAAGGGCATCTATTACGTGCGCTACATCGACCCGGACGCGCCGAAGAAAAAGGGCTGGTTTAAGCGTTTGTTCAGCAAGAAACAGCCCGAGCCGACCAACGAATACCAGATCGTCCTGAAGGGCAATGAGACCGCGACCCGGGTGGACGTACTGACCAAGGAGGGCGCGCCGGAGCAATCCAAGACCAGCGAGCGCATCCTGACACTGCTTTACGACCAACTGAAATAGGCGGATTGCGACTGCAGAACACGGGACTGAGTTTTGCGATCCTCGGCAGCGGCAGCCGCGGCAACGCCGCGCTGATCGAGTGCGGCCGCACCGCGCTCCTGCTCGACTGCGGATTTTCCGCGCGCGAGACCGGCGCGCGCCTGGCGCGGTACGACCGCCATCACGGCAAGCTTTCCGCGATCCTGATTACCCATGAACACGGCGATCATTGCCGCGGCGCCGCCAGCTGCGCGCGCCAGTTCGGTGTGCCGCTGTGGATGACGGCCGGCACGTACTCCGCGCTCAAGGGCCAGTTCGCCGAGGGCACCGACATCCGCCTGATCAATCCGCACGAGGCCTTCGCCATCGGCGACATCGAGGTGCAGCCGTTCCCGGTGCCGCACGATGCGCGCGAGCCCTGCCAGTTCGCGTTTTCCAACGGCGACACGCGCTTCGGTTTCCTGACCGACATCGGTTCGATTACGCCACACGTGGTGGAGATGCTGGCCGATTGCGACGCGCTGGTGCTGGAATGCAACCACGACGCGCGCATGCTGCGCGACGGGCCGTATCCGCCGTCGCTCAAGGCGCGCATCGAAGGCCCGCACGGCCATTTGGAAAACCGCGTGGCCGCGGAGCTGCTGTCGCAGGTCATGTCGCCGCGCCTGCGTTACGTCGCCGCGGCGCACCTGAGCGAGACCAACAACACCCCGGCGCTGGCGCAGGCGGCGCTGGCGCGCGCGCTCGGTTGCGAGCCGGAGTGGGTGGACGTCGCCGAGCAGGATGAAGGGCTGGCGTTTCATCGTGTGGCCGAGGCGTGGGTGTAACAGAATGTTGAAACGTCAATCAGAAAGGTCCCCTCTCCCCTTGCGGGAGGTGAGGCGGAGTTATCGTGAATGTCCAGTGGACATTCACGCCGCCGAACGGGCGCAAATGATTTTCTTGCGCCCCGGCGGGAATAGCAGGGAGAGGGGGAAGCAGCAAAGCTCAGCGCCCATTTATGGCGCCGCATTTTCTCCGGAGAGATTCACCCTCTCCCCAGCCCTCTCCCTTTCAGGGAGAGGGGGTTTTCAGTGCAGAGTTTGACGACAGGGTCATGAACAGAAAATCCGATTCTTCCCCCGCGCTGCTGTCGCTGCCCGGCGCCCCGGCGCTGTCGCCGTTTCGCCGCGAGCGGCTGCTGAAGGAAATGCAGGCGCGTGTGCCGGGGCTGTCCGGCGTCACCGCAATCTACTGGCACTTCGCCGCCTGCGACGGCGCGCTTGACGCGCGCGAGCGCGCGTTGCTGGAGCGGTTGCTGACTTACGGACCCGCGGCGGATGCCGCCAATGCGAAGCTCTCGCCGGCGCTGCTGCTGGTCATCC
>JBFLYF010000154.1:0-7413 GCA_040756795.1 Pseudomonadota bacterium | reverse complement strand
AGCAGCCGCAGCAGCAGCTCGTTCAGGTAGAAGCCGCACATCAGCCCCGCGCCGGCGAGCGCCTGGCGCGCCCCGCCCCACTCCGCCGAGACGAGCGTGCCGAGCTCGGCCGAGGCCGACCAGCCCAGGCGCAGCGGCTGGAACGCAAGCAGCACGCCGCGCAGCATCGAGCGCGGGCGGCGCGCGCCGCGCGCGAGCAGCCCTACGCGGCCGAAGCGGCGCGTGAACGCCTCCACCACGAGGCTCGTCTCCTTGTAGGCGTAGGAATGCAGGACGAATCCCGGCTCGTGCTCGGCCCTGCGCTTCATCGCCTAGCCGTAGCCGAGCTGGCGCAGCAGCCGCGGGTCGCGCGTCCAGTCGCGCTTCACCTTGACCCAGACGCCGAGGTAGACCTTGCCGCCGAAGAGGCGCTCCATGTCGCGCCTCGCGCCGCTCGAGATCCGCTTCAGCTGCGCGCCGCCCGTGCCGATGACGATCGCCTTCTGGCTCTCGCGCTCGACCCAGACCGTGGCCTCGATGCGGCGCAGCGCCTTCTCCTCCCTGAAGCTCTCGATCGAGATGTCGCAGCGATACGGCATTTCGCTGCGCAGCTCCCGGAAGAGCTTCTCGCGCAGGATCTCGGCGGCGAAGAAGCGCTCGTCGCGGTCGGTGAGCTGCTCCTCCGGGTAGGCGGCGGGCGCCTCGGGCAGCAGGCCGCGCAGCACGCGCAGGAGCTCGGGCACGTTCCTTCCCGTCCTCGCCGACACCGGCACGATCGCGGCGAAGCCGCGCTCGGCCTGCAGCCGCTCGAGGTACGGCAGCAGCTCGAGCCGGTCCTTGACGAGATCGACCTTGTTGACCACGGCGACCACGGGCTGCGCCGCGGGGATGCGCCCGAGCACGTCGCGGTCGGCGGCGCCGAAGCGCAGCGCTTCCACGACGAACGCGACGACGTCGCAATCGCGCGCGCCCTCGGAGGCGCGGCGGTTGAGCACCCGGTTCAGCACGTTCAGGTGGCTCCTCTGGTAGCCCGGCAGGTCGAGCAGGATGTACTGGCAGTCCGCCGTCGTCAGGATCCCGGTCACCGGGTTGCGCGTGGTCTGCGGCCTGGCCGAGACGATCGCGAGCTTCTGGCCGAGCAGCCGGTTCAGCAGGCTCGACTTGCCGGTGTTCGGGCGGCCGGCGATCGCGACCGTGCCGCAGCGGAACGCCGCCATGGCGCGCTAGCGCTCGAGCTGCGCGAGCAGCTCGGCGGCGGCCTGCTGCTCGGCGGCGCGCCGCGAGCCGCCGCTCGCGCGGGCGCGCAGCCCGAGGCGCTCGACGGCGCATTCGACCTCGAACACCGGCTGGTGCGCCCGGCCCGTGGTGGCGAGCACCTGGTAGCGCGGCGGCGGCAGGCCGCGCGCGTGCAGCTTCTCCTGCAGCCGCGACTTGGCGTTCTTCGGCGGCTCGGCCGCGGCGAGGCGCTCGAGCTCGTCGCCGAAGGTGCGCAGGATCGCCTTGCGCGCCGCCTCGTAGCCGCCGTCGAGCAGCACCGCGCCGTACACCGCCTCCAGGCCGTCGGCGAGCACCGAGGGCAGGCGCCGGGTCTCCTCGCCCACGCCGACGCGGACGAAATCGGACAGCTCGAGCGAGCGCGCCACCGCGGCGAGCGTCGTCTGGCGCACCAGCGCCATGCGGCGCTCGTGCAGCTCGCCCTCGGGCAGCGCGGCAAAGCGCGTGTAGAGCTCGGAGGCGATCACGCAGCCGAGCACCGCGTCGCCGAGGAACTCGAGCCGCTCGTTGTGCGGCGAGCCGAAGCTGCGGTGCGTGAGCGCCTGCTCGAGCAGCGCGGGATCCCGGAAGCGGTAGCCGAGGCGCCGCTCGAGCGCCGTGGAGCGGGCCTGCATCGCGCCCCGCGGGCTAGTGCGAGGTGGCGACGAACTCGATGTAGACGCCGACGTTGCCGGCCAGCGGGATCTCCTTGCGGTACGCCACCCTGAGGCTCACGCCGCTGCTGTCCTTGGAGATCTCCACGTCCGAGCCCTTCACCGAGCTGATGTCGTCGATCGCGGCGCGCGCGTCGAACGACTTGCGGATCGCGGCCGGCGAGGCGCCGCCGCGCGCCTCGTCGCCGACGGCGTTGATCGCCTTCTTGATGGCGAAGAACTCGATGTACGACGGGGTGAGCTTCAGGCCCAGCATGGCGAACGCGATCAGGATCACCGCCCCCACGAGGAGGCCGCTGAGGCTTACGCCGAGCTGCTTTCTGCGCATGCTTGATCTCCCTGGATGCGGCCTAGCGGAACGAGCCGAAGCGGCCGAGCTCGCTCAGGTTGAGCCAGATGAAAAATGCCTTGCCGACGATGTTCTCGTCGGGCACGAAGCCCCAGACGCGGCTGTCGCTCGAGTTGTCGCGGTTGTCGCCCATCATGAAGTAGTGCCCCGGGGGCACCGTGCAGGCGACCCCTGAGCTATTGTAAACGCAATTCCTGAAATTCTCAGCGCCCTCGAAGCGCGGCGAGGGCCGCGGCGGCAGGTCCTCGCGCTCGAGCAGGATCTGGTGCTCGACGCCGTCGAGCCGCTCGACGTAGCGGCGCGCGTACTGCATGCGCTCGCGCAGCAGGTAGTCGTCCACCTGGCGCAGCGGCAGCTCGCGCCCGTTCACGCTCAGCCGCTTGTTGCGGTACTCGATGCGGTCGCCGGGCAGCCCCACGACGCGCTTGATGTAGTCGAGCGAGCGGTCCTCGGGGTAGCGGAACACCATCACGTCGCCGCGCTTCGGGCTGCCGATCTCCGCCACCTTGACGTTGGCCACCGGCAGCCGGATGCCGTAGGCGTACTTGTTGACCAGGATGAAGTCGCCCACCAGCAGCGTGGGGATCATCGAGCCCGACGGGATCTTGAACGGCTCGACCAGGAACGAGCGCAGCAGGAACACGATCAGGATCACCGGGAAGAAGCTGACCGAGTACTCGACCCACCACGGTTGTCTTGTCTCTTTCGATCTTGCTTTTCTTAAGAATAAGACCTCCAAAAGCCAGACGAAGCCGGTCACCACCAGCAGCAGGAGCAGGAACGCCGCGAAGCTCACCGCTCCTCCTCGCCCCGCCGCAGCACCGCGAGGAACGCCTCCTGCGGGATCTCGACCGCGCCCACCTGCTTCATGCGCTTCTTGCCCGCCTTCTGCTTCTCCAGCAGCTTCCTCTTGCGCGTGACGTCGCCGCCGTAGCACTTGGCGAGCACGTTCTTGCGCAGCGCCTTGACCGTCTCGCGCGCGAGGATGCTCGAGCCGACCGCGGCCTGGATCGCCACGTCGAACATCTGCCGCGGGATCAGGCCGCGCAGCCGCGCGACCACGTCGCGCCCGCGGTGCTGCGCGCTCTCGCGATGCACCATCACCGACAGCGCGTCCACCTTCTCGCCGTTCACCAGCACGTCGAGCCGCACCACGTCGGCGGCGCGGTATTCCTTGAACTCGTAGTCCAGCGACCCGTAGCCGCGCGTCAGCGACTTCAGGCGGTCGAAGAAGTCCATCACCACTTCCGAGAGCGGCAGGTCGTAGGACAGCACCACGTGGCGCGCCGAGTAATGCATGTTGGTCTGCGTGCCGCGCTTCTGCAGGCACAGCGTCATCACGGGGCCTACGTACGCCTGCGGCAGGAAGATCGTCGTCGCGATCACCGGCTCGCGGATCTCGGCGATCCGGGAGGGCTCCGGCAGCTTGGCGGGGTTGGACACGGTCTGCACCGTGCCGTCGCGCAGCTGCACCTCGTAGACCACCGAGGGCGCGGTGGTGACCAGCGCCACGCCGTACTCGCGCTCCAGGCGCTCCTGCACGATGTCCATGTGCAGCAGGCCGAGGAAGCCGCAGCGAAAGCCGAAGCCCAATGCCTGCGATATTTCCGGCTCGTAGTGGAACGAGGCGTCGTTCAGGTGCAGCTTCTCGAGCGCGTCGCGCATCGCGTCGTACTGGTTCGCCTCGACCGGGTAGAGGCCGGCGAACACCTGCGGCTTGATCTCCTTGAATCCCGGCAGCGCCTGCGCCGCGCTCCGCTCGGCGTGCGTCAGCGTGTCGCCGACCTTCGCCTCGCGCAGCTGCTTGACGCCGGCGACGACGAACCCCACCTCGCCCGCGGCGAGCGACTCGCGCTGCCGCGACTTCGGGGTGAACACGCCGACCTGCTCGCACAGATGCGCCGTGCCGGTGCTCATCAGCAGCACCTTGTCGCGTGGCCGCAGCGTGCCGTCCATCACGCGCACCAGCATCACCACGCCGACGTAGTTGTCGAACCAGGAGTCGATGATGAGCGCGCGCAGCGGCGCTCCCGGGTCGCCGCGCGGCGCGGGCACGCGCGCGATCACCGCCTCGAGGATCTCGGGCACGCCCTCGCCGGTCTTGGCGCTCGCGCGCAGCGCGTCCTGCGCGCGGATGCCGATCACGTCCTCGATCTCCCGGATCGCGCCTTCCGGGTCGGCCGAGGGCAGGTCGAGCTTGTTCAGCACCGGGATCACCTCGACGCCCTGCTCGGTCGCGGTGTAGCAGTTGGCCACCGTCTGCGCCTCCACTCCCTGCGAGGCGTCCACCACCAGCAGCGCTCCCTCGCAGGCGGCCAGGGACCGGCTCACCTCGTAGGAGAAGTCGACATGCCCCGGCGTGTCGATCAGATTCAGCAGATAGGTTTCGCCATCACTGGCCTTGTAATTCAGCGCGACGGTCTGTGCCTTGATGGTGATGCCGCGCTCGCGCTCCAGCTCCATCGAGTCGAGCACCTGCTCGGCCATCTCGCGCTCGGGCAGCCCGCCGCAGAGCTGGATGAAGCGGTCCGCCAGCGTCGACTTGCCGTGGTCGATGTGCGCGATGATCGAGAAGTTGCGGATGTGGCTCTGGGCCATAAAGCAAGAGGGCGCCCCCTGCCGGGCGGCGCCCTCTGGCGCAAAGCGCTATTTTAGCTTAGCCCTTGTCGGTCAGGCCGCTGACCGTGACGAAGGCCGTGGACTCGCCGCGGCGCACCTGCAGCGTGATGACGGCGTTCTTGTCGAGCCCGGCGAGCAGCTTGTTGAGCTGCTCCACCGACTTGAGCTCCGTATGCTTGCCCTTGTGCACCATGGTGAGCAGCACGTCGCCGCGGCGCACGTCGGCGCGCGCCCCGGCCCTGACGTCGGTGACGAGCAGCCCGTGGTCCAGCTTCAGCTCCTCCTTCTGCTTCGCGCTGAGCTCCCCGACCACGATGCCGAGGCGGTTGGCGCTCGCCTCCGCGGACTTGGCGGCGCGCGGCGCCTCGAGCGCCGCGCTGCGCTCTTCGAGCAGCTCGCCGACCGTGATGCTGAGCGTGCGGCTCGTGCCCTTGCGCCAGACCTCGAAGTCGGTCCGGGTTCCCGGCCGCATCCCCGCCACGATGCGCGGCAGGTCGCCCTGCGACTCGACCGTCTTGCCGCCGAACCTGGTGATGATGTCGCTCGGCTCGACGCCGGCCTTCTCCGCCGGGCTGCCCTTCTCCACCGAAACGACCAGCGCGCCGCGCGGCCGATCGAGGCCGAACGAGGTCGCGAGGTCCCGGTTCACCTCCTGGATGACCACGCCGATCTTGCCGCGCGACACCCGGCCCTTGGTCTGCAGTTGCGACTGGACGTCGAGCGCGACGTCGATCGGGATGGCGAACGACAGCCCCATGTAGCCGCCGGTGCGGCTGAAGATCTGCGAGTTGATGCCGACCACCTCGCCGCGCAGGTTGAACAGCGGGCCGCCCGAGTTGCCGGGGTTGATCGCGGTGTCGGTCTGGATGAACGGCACCAGGTTCGACTCCTGCATGAAGCGGCCCTTGGCCGAGACGATGCCCGCGGTCACCGTGTTCTCGAAGCCGAACGGCGCGCCGATCGCCACCACCCACTCGCCGACCTTGAGCTTGCCCGGGTCGCCGAGCTTGACCGTCGGCAGCGCGCCGGTGGGCTCGATCTTGATCAGCGCGATGTCGGTGCGCTTGTCGGCGCCGATCACCTTGGCCTTGTACTCGCGCTTGTCGGTCAGCCGGACGGTGATCTCGTCGGCGCCTTCGACCACGTGCGCGTTGGTCAGGATGAACCCGTCCTTGCTGATGATGAAGCCCGAGCCGAGCGAGCGGCTCTCGGGGCGCGGCCCCGGCTGCGGCCCCGGCTGCTGGCGCGGGATGAAGCGGCGGAAGAACTCGAGCACCTCCTCGTCCTCGACGCCCGGCACCTGCGGCAGCGCCGAGCGGCGCAGCGCCTGGCTGGTGCTGATGTTGACCACCGCGGCGCCCTGCTGCTCGACCAGCTGGGTGAAGTCCGGCAGGTCGCGCCCTTGCGCCGCGGCGAGCGCAGCGAAGGCAAGCGTCACGAAGGCAAACTGCGTCCTGAGCCACTTCATCGTCATCCTCTCTTTTATTGCGGTTGCCGGAATTCGACCGTATCGGCGATACGCCGCACGCTGGCCGCGGGCGCCTCCCCGACCACGGTCACGACATGGTTCGCGACCTCGCGCGTGTAGATGTGAAACGCGCCCAGGCTGGACAGCCCCGGGCGCAGCGGCGCGCTGCGCCCCGCCATCGGCTCGATGAACACCGATACCGCGGCGAGGCCGTCGGAATAGACCACCTGCCCCACCGGGCGCGCCTCGCGCAGGTTGCGCGTCACCTCGATCACCTTGCGGAATCCCGGCAGCTGGGCCCGCACGACCCAGCCCGAGCGCGCCAGATCGGCCGGCGCGACCGCGGCCTCCTCGACGCGCCAGTCGCGCGCCGCGTGCCTGGTGCGCACGCGCTCGCGCGGCACGTTGCCGATCGAGAGCTGCGTGAACATGAACTGCTCGATGGTGCCGCCCTTCTGGTCGAAGGTCTGCGCCTTGAGCAGCATGCCGCTGCCGCGGTCGGCCCAGAGCCGGTAGCCGTAGCGCAGCTCGTCGCGCGGCGTGAGCGCCACCGACTCGCTGTCGAAGCCGGCGATGCGCTTGGGCCGGCCGCGCGTGATGGTGTAGTTGTGCGCGAGCTCCCCCAGGCGCTGCGGGAGCAGGGCCGGGAAGGCGCGCGGGTCGGTGCGCGGCTCGACCTTGACGATCTGGCTCTGCGAGAGGTAGCAGCGCACTGTGTCGCGCGTGCGCACGATCTCGCGCGGCACGCCGTCCAGGACCTCGACGCGCTCGATGCCGCCGCCCGGACCGCCCGCCAGGCGCGTGATGCGCGAGGTCTCCGAGCGCTCGCCCTGCTGGTAGACGAAAGTGCCCGTGTAGGACAGCTTCTCGGTCGCCTCGTAGATGCGCTGCAGCAGCGCCATGGCCTCCGGCGAAGTCTGGGCCTGCGCGAGGCCCGCGCAGGCCAGGGCCAGGAAGCCGAGCGCCCGGATCACCGCTTGGGCGCTCCCGCCTCGTCGGACACCATGCGCACGTAGGGCGCGACCCCCTGCAGCGAGTTGCGCGGCGAGTAGCCCTGGTGCGCGAGCAGA
>JBFLYF010000153.1:0-7419 GCA_040756795.1 Pseudomonadota bacterium | reverse complement strand
GCCGGGGCGGCTACGTGCTCTCGGAAGCGGGCGGCAGCCCGCGCGCGGTCCTCATCGCCACGGGCTCGGAAGTGGCGCTCGCGCTGCAGGCGCAGAAGCTGCTCGCGCAGAGCGGACTGCCGGTGCGGGTCGTCTCTATGCCCTCGACCAGCGTCTTCGACCGGCAGGATGCGAACTACCGGAACTCAGTGTTGACCCCAGGAATCCCAAAGATCGCGGTGGAAGCCGGTGTCACCGACTACTGGCGCAAATACGTCGGTCTCGATGGCGAAGTCGTCGGCCTCGACCGCTACGGCGAGTCGGCGCCGGCGGCCGACGTGTTCCGCCATCTCGGCTTCACCCCCGAGCGGGTCGCAGCCGCGGTGCGCGGCAAGCTCTCCTAGCCCTTTCTTGTTGCATCGCAGCACTAAACAGGGGCGCTGCCGCCCCCGAGAGGGGCTTGACATGCACCTTGTTTAGTGCAAGGCTTTCACTAAACAAAAATACTAAACAAGACATCCGCCAGCCGCGACCGCTCGCCGAGGAGCGGAGCCCGAGTGAGCGAGGCCGGCGGAGAGGAACGCAGGCCAACCAGTAACAGGAGAGGAGAAATACAGATGCGCACGTTGCGAAAAATCGCCGCAGGTGCCGCCGCGCTCGGGCTCGCGTCGGCCGCCGCAGGAACCGCACACGCCCAGGGCAAGCCGCTCACCCTCTGCTGGGCGGCATGGGATCCGGCCAACGCGCTGGTCGAGCTGTCGAAGGACTTCACCGCGAAGACCGGGATCCAGATGAAGTTCGAGTTCGTCCCCTGGACCAGCTTCGCCGACCGGTTCCTGAACGAGCTCAACTCCAAGGGCAAGCTGTGCGACCTGATGATCGGCGACAGCCAGTGGATCGGCGGCTCGGCGGAGAACGGTCACTATGTCAAGCTGAATGATTTCCTCGACAAGAACGGCATCAAGATGAGCGACTTCGTCGATGCCACGGTGAGGGGATATTCGGAATGGCCGAAGGGCACGCCGAACTACTGGGCGGTGCCCGCGATGGGCGACGCGGTCGGCTGGACCTATCGTAAGGACTGGTTCGCCAAACCCGAGGTGCGCAAGGAGTTCAAGGCGAAGCACGGCCGCGATCTCGCGCCGCCGAAGACCTGGGAAGAGTTCCTCCAGGTCGCCAGGTTCTTCCAGGGTCGGCAGATCGACGGCAAGAAGGTCTTCGGCAGCTACATTTACACCGAGCGTGGTTCCGAGGGGATCACCATGGGCGTGACCAACGTCCTCTACACCTTCGGATTCGAGTACGACAACCCGAAGAAGCGCTACCAGATGGACGGCTTCGTCAATTCCACCAACGCGGTCAAGGGTCTCGAGCTCTACAAGGAGATCTACAAGTGCTGCACCGCGCCGGGCATGACCAACGCCTACATGTCGGAAGGCCTGGATGCGTTCAAGTCAGGCCAGGTGGCGATGCAGATGAACTTCTTCGCCTTCTGGCCGGGCCTGTACAAGGAAATGGGTCCGGACAGGATCGGCTTCTTCGTCAACCCGGCCGGGCCGAAGGGCAGGGCGACGCAGCTGGGCGGGCAGGGCATCTCCGTGGTGTCCTATTCGGACCGCAAGGACGACGCACTGCAGTACATCAAGTGGTTCGCGCAGCCCGAGGTGCAGAAGAAGTGGTGGGCGCTGGGCGGCTACTCGTGCCTGAAGACGGTCGTGAACGATCCCGGATTCAAGAAGAGCGCGCCTTTCGCCGCCGGCTTCCTCGAGTCCATGAACATCGTGAAGGACTTCTGGGCCGAGCCGATCTACGCCACGCTGCTGCTCAACATGCAGAAGCGCGTCCACGACTACGTGGTCGCGGACAAGGGCACGGCGAAGCAGGCGCTCGACAGCCTGGTCAAGGACTGGACCAGGGACTTCAAGGACGAAGGCAAGCTGAAGTAGACGCGAATGGCTGGCGGCGCGGGGCGGTTCTCTCGGTTGGGCTCCTCCTCGGTGACTGGATGACCGCTCCGCGCCTGCCCGCCGCCGCCCAACCATGACCCCACCGGCCAGCACCATGACGATCGCCAGGCAGGCGGCGCGCGCCACGCCTCAGCCGGTCGCGGCCCGCCTGCGCGGACTGTCCGACCGCGCGCTGGCCTGGTGGTTCATCGCACCGACCATCGCGCTGCTTCTCGCGATCAACATCTTTCCGCTGCTCTGGACGATCTGGCTCTCGTTCACCAACTACAAGGCGAACCGCGCTGACCGCGGCTCGCCCTGGCTCGCGCTGGAGAACTACCGGAGCCTGCTGAACGACCCCGACATCTGGCAGGCGATGCAGGCGACCGGGCAGTTCGTGTTCTGGTCGATCCTGCTGGAAGTGCTGCTTGGCTTCGCGCTCGCCCTCGCCCTCGACCGGCGCTTTCGCGGGCACGGCGCATGGACCACGCTCATCCTGCTGCCGATGATGCTCTCGCCCGCGGTGGTGGGAACATTCTGGTCGTTTCTTTTCCAGCCGCAGATCGGGCTGTTCAACTACGTGGTCGGGTTCTTCGCCGGCGTGGATCCCGGGGCTTTCCAGATGATCGGCGATGTGCCTCTCGCGCCCTGGGCGATCGTGATCGTCGACGTCTGGATGTGGACGCCGTACGTGATGCTGATCTGCCTCGCCGGGTTGCGCTCGGTGCCGGAGTACCTCTACGAGGCAGCCGAAGTGGACCGCGCCTCGAGCTGGCGCCAGTTCTGGTCGATCACCGTGCCGATGGTGCTTCCCTTCCTGATGCTCGCGGTGCTGTTCCGCGCCATCGAAAATTTCAAGATGTTCGACATGGTGAACCTGCTCACCAACGGCGGACCGGGCTCGACCACGGAAGTGATCTCGATCACGCTCAAGCGCGAGGCGTTCGAGAAATGGCGTACCGGCTACTCCTCGGCGCTCGCCGTGATTCTCTTCGTCACCGTCTTCGGGGCCACGAACATCTACGTCAAGGCGCTGAACGCGCTGAGGAACCGATGAGCTATCTGAGCACCGCTCACTCGGTGGTCGAGCCGCGGCCGTGGTCCAGGCGCATCGCGGGCGGGCTTGTGGCGCTGTACGCGCTTGTCTCGATCGTGCCGTTGCTCTGGATCCTGCTCACGGCCTTCAAGACCCCGGGCGACGCGGTCGCGTATCCGCCGAAAGTCGTGTTCGCGCCCTCGCTCGAGGGCTACGTGAACCTGTTTACGACGCGCACCCGCCAGACGCCGGAGTACGTCGCCAGCCTGCCGCCGGCCGGGACCTGGTACGACGAGCTGGTGCGCTCCCGCGGCATGGTGATCGCGGGCCCGTCCAAGTTCGGCGAGCGCTACTTGAATTCGCTCCTCATTGGCTTCGGGTCGACTTTCCTCGCCGTGTTTCTCGGCACGCTCGCGGCATACGGGTTCTCGCGCTTTCGCGTGCCGCTCAAGGACGACCTGCTGTTCTTCATCCTGTCGACGCGCATGATGCCGCCAATCGCGGTGGCGATCCCGATCTACCTCATGTACCGCGAGATCGGGCTCTCCGACACGCGCCTCGGCATGATCCTGCTCTATACCGCGGTCAACGTCTCGCTCGCGGTGTGGCTGTTGAAGGGGTTCATCGACGAGATCCCGCGCGAGTACGAGGAAGCGGCGATGGTCGACGGCTACACGCGCCTGCAGGCGTTCGTCAAGGTCGTGCTGCCCCAGGCGGCGACCGGAATCGCGGCCACCGCGATCTTCTGCCTGATCTTCGCCTGGAACGAATACGCCTTCGCGGTGCTGCTCACCTCGGGCGAGGCGCAGACCGCGCCGCCGTTCATCCCGATCATCATCGGCGAGGGTGGCCAGGACTGGCCGGCGGTCGCCGCGGGCACGGCGCTGTTCCTGATCCCGATCGTCGTCTTTACCGTGCTGTTGCGAAAGCACCTGCTGCGAGGCATCACGTTCGGAGCGCTGCGGCGATGAGCGGCCGGAAAGCAGGCGGCATTGTCGGCTTCCTGAAGCGCGGCCCGTGGGAGGCCGGCGCCACGGCGGTGATCGGCGCGGGAGTGGCGATGCTGCTGCAGCCGTTCTCGATCGACCTGTTCACGTACTCGTTCGCCGTGATTCTCGCCGGCACGATCGGGTTCGTGATCGTGAGCCATTTCCCGGAGTAGCGCGATGGCCGAGATCCGGGTCGAGAATCTGCGCAAGGAATTCGGCGGTTTCGTGGCGCTGCAAGGGTCTTCCTTCAGCGTCGCGAACGGGGAGTTCTTCGTCATGCTCGGCCCCTCGGGCTGCGGCAAGACGACCACGCTGCGAATGATCGCGGGGCTGGAGCTGCCGACTGGCGGGCGGATACTGCTCGACGGCGAGGAAGTCACGTTCCGGCGGGCGGCGCGGCGCGACATTGCTTTCGTGTTCCAGATGTTCGCGCTCTATCCGCACATGAACGTGCGCCGCAACATTGCGTTCCCGCTCCTCTGCCAGGGCGCGCCGCGCGCCGAGATCCGCGAACGGGTCGAGGCGGCGGCGAGACTGCTCAGGATCGAGCACATGCTCGAGGCGCGCGTCTCCAGCCTCTCGGGCGGCGACCGCCAGCGGGTGGCGCTCGGCCGCGCGATCGTGCGCCGGCCGAAGGTGTTCCTCATGGACGAGCCGCTCGGCGCGCTTGACGCGGAGCTGCGCCGGCTGATGTGCGAGGAGCTGCGCGCGCTGCACGACCGGATCGGCGCCACCACGGTCTACGTCACGCACGACCAGCTCGAGGCGATGGCGATGGCCGACCGCATCGCCGTGATGAACCACGGCCGCATCGAGCAGCTCGGAACCCCGCAGGAAGTCTACGACCGGCCGGCAAGCATGTTCGTCGCCGACTTCATCGGCTCGCCGCCGATGAATTTCCTGCGCTTCACGGGCGCGGCGCGATCAGGGGAGCGAACGGTGCGGATCAACGGCGCGCTGATCGACGTGCCGGAGCTGCGCGAGGACCGGCCCGAGGGGGCGCTGGCGCTCGGCGTGCGACCCGAGCACGTGACGCTCGCCGATGAGAGCGCGCTGCGCGGCCGGGTGTTCGGCGCCGAGTATCTCGGCACCACGCAAGTCGTGACGCTGGAGACCGCCCACGGACGTCTCAAGGCGCGCCTGCCTTCATCGGTCGCACTGCGCTCGGGGGACAACGTGGGATTGCGGCTGCGCGCGGAGCGCCTGGCACTTTTCGACGCCGCATCCGGCCGGGCGCTTCGCAGCGCGCTCTACGACGGAGCGGCCCATGGCTGAGGTGCTGCTCAGCAAGGTGACCAAGCGCTTCGCCGAGGCGGCCGCGGTCGACGAGCTTACGCTGCAAGTCGCCGACGGCGAGGTGCTGGTGCTCCTCGGCCCGACGGGCGCAGGCAAGACGACGACCCTGCGCCTGGTCGCCGGAATCGAACGCCCGGACGCCGGCGAGATCCGGATCGACGGTCGCGACGTGACGCGCGAGCCGCCGGCGGTGCGCGACGTGGCGTTCGTGTTCCAGCAGTATTCGCTCTACCCGCACCTGAGCGTCTACGACAACCTGGCGTTCCCGCTGCGCGCCCCGGTGCGACGCCTGCCGGAGGGCGAGATCCGCGCTCGGGTGCGCGAAATCGCGGCGCTGCTCCAGATCGATGCCAAGCTCGGCAATCGCGCCACGCAGCTGTCGGGCGGGGAGATGCAGCGCGTGGCGATCGGGCGCGCGCTGGTGAGAAATCCTTCGATCTATCTCATGGACGAGCCGCTGTCCTCGCTCGACGCCAAGCTTCGCTCTGGCCTGCGGCTCGAGCTCAAGCGCATCCAGGCCGAGTTCGGCGCGACCATCCTTTACGTGACCCACGACCAGGTCGAGGCGATGACCCTGGCGAGCCGCATCGGGGTGCTTTCCGCGGGACGGCTGGTGCAGGTCGGCACGCCGCGCGAGATCTACGAGAATCCCTGCAACCTGTACGTCGCCATGCAGCTCGGAACGCCGCCGATCAACCTGATTCCGCCGGACTTGGTTCCCGCGTCGCAGACTCCGGCGGGCACGCACACGGTGGGCGCGCGCACCGAGCAGCTGCGCATCGGCGCGCTGAACGGCCACGGTGCCAGGGCGCTGCTGCGCCGCGTCGAACATCTGGGCGACCAGAACCACCTGCATCTGGAGATCGGCGATCGCCCGCTGGTGACCCTTGCCGACCCGCACTCGCCGTGGCGGGCAGGAGACGAGGTTTCGGTGACACTGGATAATCCCTTCTATTTCAATGCCGCGGGCGAGCGGCTCGCGGCGCCGAACTGAATGGAGGCGTCGATGACACTGGATTCCGCGTTGCAACGGCGCCTGATCAAGGCGGTCGCCGAGCGCGTCATCGCACACGCCGGGGAACTGGTCGCCCTGGACCAGGCGATCGGCGACGGCGACCATGGGTTCAACATGCAGCGCGGCTTCGAAACCGTGCTCGCCGAGCTGGACCAGTATTCGGCGCTGGCGCTGGACGAAGCGCTCAAGCGCGTCGGCGCGGCGCTGGTGAAGAGCGTCGGCGGGGCATCGGGACCGCTCTACGGGACGCTGTTCATGGCGCTCGGCCGGTCGCTGCCGCCCGACACGAGCCGCGCGGGCGTGGCGCTGGCTTTCGCCGCCGCCGTGGACGCGGTGAAAGCGCGCGGCAAGTCCGATGTCGGGCAGAAGACCATGCTCGACGTGCTGGTGCCCGTGCTCCGGGCGGTGAATGAATCGGACGGCGACCTGCCGTCGCAACTGCGCGCTGCGGCGCAGGCGGCCGCCGCGGCGACGGTGCCGATGCGCGCCACGCGCGGGCGCGCGTCGTTCCTGGGCGAGCGCAGCATCGGGCACATGGACCCGGGCGCGCGCTCTTCGGAACTCATGGTACAGGCGGTTGCGGACGTGATGGAGGGCAAAGCATGAAGAACGGCAACGTGGGAATCGTGATCGTGTCGCACTCGCCCGACGTGGCGCGCGGCACGGCGGACATGGTGCGCCAGATGGTGGGCGAATCGGTGCCGCTCGCCTGGTGCGGCGGGACCAAGGACGGCCGGCTCGGCACGAGCATCGAGGCGATCGCCGCGGCGATCGAGGGCGCGTGGTCCGACAAGGGCGTCGCCATCCTCGTCGACCTCGGAGGCGCGGAGACCAACAGCGAAATGGCCGTCGAGATGCTGCCCGTGGCGCGCCGCGGCCGGGTCGTCGTCTGCAACGCGCCGATCGTCGAGGGGGCGGTAATGGCGGCGACGGAGGCATCCTCCGGCTCTGCGCTGGACCAGGTGCGCCGCACGGCCGAAGAGCTGCGCGCCGCCTGAGGACGACGAGAATGAACAAGCGCGCGAACGGCTCGGTGGTGGTGCGGCACGAAGTGGGGATGCACGCCCGCCCGTCGGTGAAGCTCACGCAACTCGCGAAGAGCTTCGCCTCGAAGATCGACCTCGGCCTGTCGGCCGAGGGGCCTTGGGTCGACGCCAA
>JBFLYF010000152.1:0-7423 GCA_040756795.1 Pseudomonadota bacterium | reverse complement strand
GTGCGCGATCGGCACGCGCATGTCCGGATTGGAGAGCTGCGCGATCACCGAGCCGTCAAGGTATTCGACCAGCGAGTGCACGATGCTCTGGGGGTGCACCAGGACCTCGATGCGCTCCGGGGGCAGGTCGAACAGCCAGCTCGCCTCGATCACCTCCAGGCCCTTGTTCATCATGGTCGCGGAGTCGACGGAGATCTTGCGCCCCATCACCCAGTTCGGATGCGCGCAAGCCTCGTCCGGCGTCACGTGCGGCAGGCGCTCGAGCGGCGCCGCGCGGAACGGCCCGCCGGATGCGGTGAGCATGATCCTGCGGATGAACTTCCGGTCCGAAAGGCACTGGAACACCGCGTTGTGCTCGCTGTCGACCGGCAGGAGCTGCGCCCCGCTCTCGCGCACCGCCTGCATGAAGAACGGCCCCGCCATGACGAGCGCTTCCTTGTTCGCGAGCAGCACGCGCTTGCCGGCGCGGGCGCCGGCGATGGTCGGCGCCAGGCCCGCCGCCCCCACGATCGCCGCCATCAGCACGTCGCACTCCGGATCCGCGGCCACCTCTTCGAGCGCGCGCGCGCCGAACAGCAGCTCGCTCCTGCAGCCGGCCTCGGCGAAGCGGCGCCGCAGCGCGCCGTCCTCGGCCAGGCCGGACAGCACCGCGTAGCGCGGCGCATGCTCCAGGCACAGCGCGAGCAGCGCATCGGCCCTGCGGTGCGCGGTGAGCGCGAACACGCGGTAGCGCTCGCCGTGGCGCGCCAGCACCTCGAGCGTGCTCGCGCCGACCGAGCCGGTCGCGCCGAGCAGCGTGACCCCGGGCGTCATGCGCCGAGCGTCCCCGCGAGCAGGGCTGCGGCCGGCAGCACCGCGGTGGCGCTGTCGATGCGGTCGAGCACGCCGCCGTGGCCGGGAAGCAGGCTGCCGCTGTCCTTGGCGCCGGCACGGCGCTTGAGCGCGGACTCGAGCAGGTCACCCGCCACGCTCAAGGCGAACAGCAGCAGCGTACCGGCGACGAACGGCACCCAGATCGCCCCCTCCACGCGCGCCTCGAGACCCGGGGTGAACATCGCGCAGATGATAGCGTAGATGAGGCCCGCAATCGCCCCGCCGGCGACGCCTTCCCAGGTCTTGCGCGGGCTGATGGCCGGCGCAAGCTTGTGCCTGCCGAGGATGGTTCCCGCGAGGTAGGCGCCCGTGTCGGCCACCCAGACCAGGCCCAGAGCCAGCAACGCGAGGAGCGGCGGCATCGCCGCGAGCGCGACTCCCGCGGGAACCAGGACCAGCACGCCGATCACGGGCAGAGCACGTTGCGCCGCGGGCGCAAATCCGCGCGCCAGCCAGTAGGGCACGGCAATGAGCCAGAGAAGCAAGCTGGAGGCATAGATCCACGGCAGCAGCCGAGAGATTTGCAGCAAGGAGAGGCAAAGAAACGCGCACGCGGCCCCATACAGAACCGCCAGCCAGGGGGAGCGAACCCCGCTCAGCCTGGCCCACTCGAATGCGCCCGAGCCGACGATCAAGGCGGCGACAATGGAGAACGCCGCCCTGTCGAGCCAGAACAGGGCCCAGAGGAACGCGGCGAGCAGCGCCGCCGCGGTCAGAAGCCGGGTGACGAACAAACGCGCTAGGCGTCGGACGCGGCCGGCAGCGGCTCGCGCCCGGCGGCGCCGTGGCCGGCCTCGTCGAGCTGCTCGCTGGTGCGGCCGAAGCGGCGCTCGCGCGCGCGGTACGAGGCGAACGCCGCATCCAGCGCGGCGGCATCGAAGTCCGGCCAGAGCGTGTCGGTGAAGTAAAGCTCCGTGTAGGCCAGCTGCCAGAGCAGGAAATTGCTCACGCGCTGCTCGCCGCCCGTGCGGATGAACAGGTCGGGCTCGGGCGCGTAGCTCATCGCGAGATAGGGTGTCAGGTCGGACTCCTGGACTTGCGTCTCCCGCCTTGGGTGCTCCCTCAGGAAGCGATTCAGGGCCTGCAGAATGTCCCATCGCCCGCCGTAGTTCGCCGCGATCGTCAGCGTCAGCGCGCTGTTGCCCGCGGTGAGCCGCTCGCCTTCGGCGATCAGCGCGCGAATCTTGCGATCGAACGCCTCCGCGTCGCCGATCACCCTGAGCCGGATGCCGTTGCGGTGCAGCTTCTGCACCTCGTTCTGCAGCGCGGCGAGAAACAGCTGCATGAGCAGCGCGACCTCGTCGGCCGGCCTGCGCCAGTTCTCCGAGCTGAAGGCGAACAGGGTGAGGTACCGCACGCCGCGCTCGGCGCAGGCCTTCACCACGGCGCGCACCGCCTCGACGCCGCGCCTGTGCCCGGCGAAGCGCGGCAGCCGCCGCTGCTTCGCCCAGCGCCCGTTGCCGTCCATGATGATGGCGACGTGCCGCGGCACCTCGCGCGTGGGCGGAATCCCGATGGTGGAGCTTATTTGCGTCATCGCGCCGTCCTCACACCGCCATCAGCTCGGCTTCCTTCTGCGCGAGGAGCTTGTCGATCTCGGCGACGTGACGGTCGGTCGCCTTCTGCATCTCGTCGAGCGCGCGGCGCTCGTCGTTCTCGGAGATCTGCTTGTTCCTCAGCGCCTCCTTGAGCGCGTGGATGGCTTCGCGCCGCACGTTGCGCACCGCGATGCGCGCGGTCTCGGCCTCGCGGTGCACCACCTTGGTGAGCTCCTTGCGGCGCTCCTCGGTGAGCGGCGGCATCGGCACGCGGATCGTCTCGCCGGCCGAGGCCGGGTTCAGGCCGAGGTTGGCGTCGCGGATCGCCTTCTCGATCGCCTGCCCCATCTTCTTCTCGAACGGCGCGACGCCGATGGTGCGCGCGTCCAGCAGCGTCACCTTGGCGACCTGGTTGATCGGCGTCTGCGCGCCATAGTAGTCCACCGTGACGTGGTCCAGCAGCCCGGTGTGCGCGCGCCCGGTGCGCACCTTGGCAAGGTCGGCCTTGAACGCCTCGACGCTCTTGTGCATCTTGGCTTCGGTGCTCTTCTTCAGCTCCGCGATCATGGCGCGCTCCGTCGGCCGGCTAGAGATGAACCAGGGTGCCCTCGTCCTCTCCGGCGACCACCCGGCGCAGGGCGTCCTTGCGGAAGATGCTGAAGACGTTGACCGGCAGCCTCTGGTCGCGGCACAGCGTCAGCGCGGTGGCGTCCATGACCTTGAGGTTGCGCTGGATCGCCTCGTCGAAGCTGACGCGGCTGTAACGCTTCGCACCCGGGTCCCTCTTCGGGTCGCTAGTGTACACGCCGTCGACCTTGGTGGCCTTGAGCACGATCTCCGCGCCGACCTCGCTCGCGCGCAGCGCGGCCGCGGTGTCGGTGGTGAAAAACGGGTTGCCGGTGCCGGCGGCGAAGATCACCACCTTGCCCTCCTCGAGGTAGCGGATCGCCTTGCCGCGGATGTAGGGCTCGACCACCTGCTCGATGTTGAGCGCCGACTGCACGCGGCTCGCCACGCCCGCCTGGCGCATCGCGTCCTGCAGCGCGAGCGCGTTCATCACCGTCGCCAGCATCCCCATGTAGTCGGCGGTGGCGCGGTCCATGCCCGCGGCGCCGGGCGCGAGGCCCCTGAAGATGTTGCCGCCGCCGATCACCACTCCGACCTCGACTCCGTCGCGCGCCACCGCGGCGATCTCGGCGACGATCTGTACGATCGTCTCGCGGCTGATGCCGTAGGCGCCCTCGCCCATCAGCGCCTCGCCCGAGAGCTTGAGGAGAATGCGTTTGTATTTCGGCTTCACGCGGCCTTTTTCTTTTCGATCCCCTCGCTCAAGACAAGGAACCGATAGCCGAGCACCCTGGCCTTTTTCGCGGTCAACATCTTCTCGACCGTCTGTTTGTCATCCCTGACGAAGGGCTGACCGAGAAGCGTGATCTCTCCCAGGAACTTGTTGAGACCACCTTCGACCATCTTTGCGATGATCTCCGCCGGCTTGCCGGACTCTTTTGCGCGCGCCGAAAGAATGTCGCGCTCGCGTTGCACGATGTCAGCCGGCACCTCGGCCTTGCTCATGTGCGCCGGCCTGGCGAAGGAAATGTGCATCGCGAGATCCTTGCCGACTTCATCGGGCCCTTCGAAGTCGACCAAGACGCCGATCCGTCCGCCATGAACGTATTGCGCGAGCCGACCTTGCGCCTGCAGCCGCGCGAATCGGCGGATCGCGATGTTCTCGCCGATCTTCTGCACCAAACCGTGCCGTCTCGCTTCGATTCCCGACAGCGAAGCCAGGGCGCTGACATCCGCCGGATTCTGCTTTGCCACGGTCTCGGCCAGAGATTGCGCAAACGCGAGAAATTCCTCGTTCTTGGCGACGAAGTCGGTCTCGCAGTTGAGCTCGACCAGCGCGCCGAGCTTCGCGTCCGGCGAAAGCCACGCCCCGATCACGCCCTCGGCGGCGATGCGCCCCGCGGCCTTGCCCGCCTTGGCGCCGCTCCTGATGCGCAGCAGCTCCTCGGCCTTCTTCAGGTCGCCGCCCGCCTCGGCGAGCGCCTTCTTGCACTCCATCATTCCGAGCCCGGTCATCTCGCGCAGCTCCTTCACCAGGCTCGCGCTGATCTCAGCCATGCGTATCCGAATCCTTTCCTGTCCTGGTCAAAAAAAGGGGCCGCCAAGGCCCCTTTTCGCCTCGGTCGGCGCGCCGTTCAGCGCCCGCCTTCCTCATCCACCTCGACGAACTCGTCGCGCGAGGCGGCCACGACCTCCTCCACCGCCTGCGAGCGGCCCTCGAGCACCGCGTCGGCGATGCCGCGCGCGTAGAGCCGGATCGCGCGGCTGGAGTCGTCGTTGCCCGGGATCACGTAGGCGATCTTGTCCGGCGAATGGTTGGTGTCGACCACCGCGACCACCGGGATGCCGAGCTTGGCCGCCTCGGCGACCGCCCCCTTCTGGTAGCCGACGTCGATGACGAACAGCGCATCGGGCAGGCTGCCGAGGTCCTTGATGCCGCCCAGCGAGCGCTGCAGCTTGGCGAGCTCGCGCTGGATGCCGAGCGCCTCCTTCTTCGACATGCGCTCGAGCGTGCCGTCCTGCGCCATCGCCTCCATCTCCTTCAGCCGCTTGATCGACTGCTTCACGGTCTTGAAGTTGGTCAGCATCCCGCCGAGCCAGCGGTGGTCGACGTACGGCATGGCGCAGCGCAGCGCTTCCTCGTGCACGATCTCGCGCGCCTGGCGCTTGGTGCCGACGAACAGGATCGTTCCCTTGTTGGCCGCCAGCTGGCGCACGAACTTGAGCGCGTCCTGGTACAGCGCCAGCGTCTTTTCCAGGTTGATGATGTGGATCTTGTTGCGGTGGCCGAAGATGTACGGCGCCATCTTCGGGTTCCAGTAGCGGGTCTGATGGCCGAAATGGACCCCCGCCTCCAGCATTTGACGCATCGTCACGGACATCGCTTGCTCCAGTTAGGGTTAATGGTCTGCCGCGCCGGTCACTTGCACCCCCGCTGCGCACTGCTCGGGGGCACCCTAAGACGCCGGCCGGGAAATTTGGCCCCTGCAAACGCCGAGGCCAGGCCGAAATTCTAGCATAATCAGCGGTTTTCCCGGGCAGCCGCCGTGGTCGTCATCAAGACGCAGGAAGAGATCGAGAAAATGCGGGTCGCAGGGCGTCTCGCCGCCGAGGTGCTCGATTACGTCGCGCCGCACGTCAGGCCCGGCGTGACCACCGGCAGGCTCAACGACCTCTGCCACGCCTACATGGTGGGGGTGCAGGGAACGGTCCCGGCGCCGCTCAACTATGCGCCTCCCGGCTACAAGCCGTTCCCGAAGTCGATCTGCACCTCCGTCAACCACCAGGTGTGCCACGGCGTCCCCGGCGAGCGCGTGCTGAAGGCGGGCGACATCCTCAACATCGACATCACGGTGATCAAGGACGGATTTCACGGCGACTCGAGCCGAATGTTCTACATCGGCGAGCCCGGCATCCAGGCGCGCCGCCTGGTAGAGGTGACCTACGAGTGCATGTGGCGCGGCATCGAGCAGGTGCGCCCCGGCGCGCACCTCGGCGACCTCGGCGCCGCGATCCAGTCGCATGCCGAAGCGCACGGCTTTTCCGTGGTGCGCGAGTTCTGCGGGCACGGCATCGGGCGCAAGTTCCACGAGGAGCCGCAGGTGCTGCACTACGGCAAGCCGGGCACCGGAATGCGCCTGGAGCCCGGCATGACCTTCACCATCGAGCCGATGATCAACGCCGGCAAGGCGGCGATCCGCGAGCTGGCCGACGGCTGGACCATCGTCACCAAGGACCACAGCCTGTCGGCGCAGTGGGAGCACACGGTGCTGGTGACCCCGAGCGGCTGCGAAGTGCTCACGCTCTCGCCCGGCGCCGCGCCGCCGCGCACATGAACGCGGTGGAGGACCTGCGGCGCTCCCTGCAGGAATCGCGGCAGGCGCTGCGTGACGCCTATGCCAGGGGCCGGTCGCCGCGCTGGCTGCTGCGCGCGCACTCCCGGCTCGCCGATCGCACGCTGCAGCAGCTGTGGCGCCGGCACGGCCCGACCGACGGCATGGCGCTGGTGGCGACCGGCGGCTACGGCCGCGACGAGCTCTTCCCCTGCTCCGACGTCGACGTTCTCCTGCTGCTCGGCGCGGAACCCACACCCGCGGAGCGCGAGGGGATCGAGCGCCTCATCCGCCAGTTCTGGGACGTGGGCCTGGAGATCGGGCACAGCGTGCGCACGGTGGAGGCCTGCGTGGAGCTTGCCGCCGCCGACATCACGATCGAGACCTCGCTGCTCGAGGCGCGCCCGCTCGCCGGCAGCGCCACGCTCTACCGGCAGCTCGCCAAGGCGATCTCGCGGCTGGTCGAGCCGGCGACCTTCCTCAAGGCGAAGAAGCTCGAGCAGGAGCAGCGCCACGCCAAGCACCGCGACACGGCCTACGCGCTCGAGCCGAACCTCAAGGAAGCGCCCGGGGGGCTGCGCGACCTGCACGTGATCCGCTGGATCGCGCTCGCTTGCGGCATCGGCGGGCGCTGGCGCGACCTGCACCGGCACGGCCTGATCGAGCCCGGCGAGGCGCTGCAGCTGGCGCGCACCGAGGCGCTGCTGCAGGACCTGCGCATCCGGCTGCACTACCTCGCGGGACGGCGCGAGGACCGCATCGTGTTCGACTACCAGGACGCGCTCTCCCGGCAGACCGGCTACGCGGCCACCGCGGCGCGCCGCGCGAGCGAGCACATGATGCAGGGCTACTACCGCAACGCGAAGGCGGTCACCCAGCTCAACACCATCCTGCTGCAGAACCTGGAGGCCCGTCTCGACTCCGCGCCGCCGGCGCCGCCGCGCGCGCTGAACGAGCGCTTCCAGGCGCGCGGCACGCTGCTCGAGGCGCGCCGCGAGGACCTCTTCGAGCGCGAGCCGCGCGCCATTCTCGAGAGCTTCCTTCTGATGCAGCAGCACGGCGACCTCCGGGGCATGACCGCGGCCACCCTGCGTGCCCTGTGGCGCGCGCGCC
>JBFLYF010000151.1:0-7467 GCA_040756795.1 Pseudomonadota bacterium | reverse complement strand
CGGCGGGTCGAGCAGGAACGTGTACTCGCGCACCAGGCGCCCGGTCGCCCATTGCAGCTCGACCAGCATGTCGAGGAACGGCTCGTTCACCGGCTGCGAGGTGCCGACGCGGATCACCGGCCGCGGACCCTTGGTGTCGACGGCGAGCCGCAGGCCGATCAGCGCCGGGCTGATTTCAATCCCCGCCTGGCGGAAAGCCTCGGCCGTCGCCAGGCGCACCGTGAGCGAATCCTCCTCGCCCGGCTGCAGCGACACGATCTCGATTTCGGCGCGCAGCGGCTGCCCCAGCGCGGAGTGGACCGTGATGCGGCCCAGGCCCGCCGCGTGCGCGACCAGCGGCGCAAGCAGGAGCATCGCTACAGCAAGACGAATTCCGGTGACTCGCTTAGCCACTGATCGCACCCTGAGTCGTTCTTGTGGGACTGACTACCATAACATCATGGCATTAGCCCTGCAACCTGAGAGAGGTTCTCGATTTTGATGCGCTAGCACTTTGGACATAAAGGAAATTTGCCCGGGAACGCGGACCTCATCGAACCCCGGCCTCGATCAGGATCCGAAGCATCCGCCGCAGCGGCTCGGCGGCTCCCCAGAGCAGCTGGTCGCCCACGGTAAATGCCTGCAGGTACTCGCCCCCCATCGGCAGCTTGCGCAGCCTGCCGATCGGCACCGCGAGCTTGCCGCTCACCGCCGCCGGCGTCAGCTCGGCGAGCGTTTCCTCGCGCCGGTTGGGGATCACCTTGACCCAGTCGTGCGCCTCGGCGAGCTCGCCCTCGATCTCGTCGAGCGGCACGTCCTGCCTCAGCTTGACGGTCAGCGCCTGGCTGTGGCAGCGCATCGCGCCGACGCGCACGCACACGCCGTCGATCGGGATCGGGCGCTCGCTGCGGCCGAGGATCTTGTTGCCTTCGGCCTGGGCCTTCCACTCCTCGCGGCTCTGGCCGTTGCCCAGATCGCGGTCGATCCAGGGCAGCAGGCTCGCCGCGAGCGGGTAGCCGATCTCGCGCCTGGGCAGCGCGCCGTTGCGCAGCGCCGCGGTGACGCGCCGGTCGATCTCCAGCGCCCCCGCAGCGGGATCGCGCAGCGCGGGCCGCGCCACCTCGCCGAGGTGGTCCATCTGCTCGACCAGCTCGCGCATCGCTGCGGCGCCCTGGCCGGAGGCGGCCTGGTAGGTCATGCAGGTCATCCACTCCACGCGATCGCGCTGCAGCAGGCCCGCCATCGCCATCAGCATCAGGCTCACCGTGCAGTTGCCGCCGATGAAATCCTTCTTGCCGCTCTTCAGGCCGTCCTTGATGGTCGGCAGGTTCACCGGGTCGAGGATGATCACCGCCTCGTCCTTCATGCGCAGGGCGCTCGCCGCGTCGATCCAGTAGCCCTGCCACCCCGCTGCGCGCAGCCTCGGGTGGACGTCGCTCGTGTAATCGCCGCCCTGGCAGGAGACGATCGCAGGGAGCTGGCGCAGCGCCTCGAGATCGGTCGCGCGGGCGACCGGTCCGGCGTCGCGCCCGATGTCGGGACCCTTGCCGCCCGCCTGCGTGGTGGAGAAGAACACCGGGTCGACCTGATCGAAATCCTTCTCCTCGCGCATCCGCTGCACGAGCACCGACCCCACCATGCCGCGCCAACCGACGATCCCGACTCTCAACATGACCGCGTCCCGTTGCTACAGCCGTTGCGCGACCGCGGCAGCCATCTCCGCGGTGCTGACCCTCCTCGTTGCCGCAGTATATATGTCCGCGGTGCGAAAGCCGTCGCGCAGCGCGCCCCTGACCGCCGCCTCGAGCCGGTCGGCGGCGGCCGCCTCGCCGAGCGAGTGGCGCAGCATCAGCGCCGCCGAGAGGATGGTGGCGAGCGGGTTGGCGACGCCCTTGCCGGCGATGTCGGGCGCCGAGCCGTGGATCGGCTCGTACAGGCCCTTGCCGCCCGCGTCCAGCGACGCCGAGGGCAGCATGCCGATCGAGCCCGTCAGCATCGAGGCCTCGTCCGAGAGGATGTCGCCGAACAGATTGCCGGTGACGATGACGTCGAACTGCTTCGGGTTCCTGACGAGCTGCATGGCGCAGTTGTCCACGTACATGTGCGACAGCTCGATGTCGGCAAAGCGCTTCGATTCGTCGTCGACGACTTCCCTCCAGAGACGGGAGGTCGCGAGGACGTTCGCCTTGTCCACGGAGCACACGCGCTTCGAGCGCTTGCGCGCGGCTTCGAAAGCGACGCGCGCGATGCGCCGGATCTCGCTTTCGCTGTAGAGCATCGTGTCAAAGCCTTCGCGCTCGGCGCCCTTCTGCCGGATTCCCCTCGGCTGGCCGAAATAGATGTCGCCGGTGAGCTCGCGCACGATCAGCAGATCGAGGCCCGCGACCACCTCGGGCCGCAGCGCGGAAGCATCGGCGAGCTCGGCGTAGACCCGCGCCGGGCGCAGGTTGGCGAACAGGCCCAATTCCTTGCGCAGGCCGAGGATCGCCTGCTCGGGGCGCTTCGCGGGCTCGAGGCCGTCGTATCTCGGATCGCCCACCGCGCCGAACAGGATCGCGTCGGCCTGCTTCGCCAGCGCGAGCGTCCTCGCCGGCAGCGGCTCGCCCGCGGCCTCGCAGCCCGCGCCGCCGACCGGCGCCTCCTCGAACTCCAGAGCGAGCCCCAGGCGCCCCAGAACCATGACCGTCGCCGAGACGATTTCCTTGCCGATGCCGTCGCCCGGCAGCACCGCGATTCTCATCGGCGCGCTAGCGGAAGAGCCAGGGGAACTGCTCGCGCCGGCGCGCCTCGAAGGCGCGGATCTCGTCCGCGTGCCGCAGTGTCAGCCCGATCTCGTCCAGGCCGTTGAGCAGCGAATGGCGGCGCGACGCATCGACCTCGAAGCGGAACGTCTTCGCCCCGTCGACGGTCGACACCGTCTGCCGCTCCAGGTCGACGACGAGCCGGAACCCCGGCAGCGCGCTGTCGTAGAACAGCTCGTCCACCTGCGACTCGCTCAGCGCCACCGGCAGCAGGCCGTTCTTGAAGGAGTTGTTGAAGAAGATGTCGCCGAAGGACGGCGCGATGACGCAGCGGAAGCCGTATTCCAGCAGCGCCCAGGGCGCGTGCTCGCGCGAGCTGCCGCAGCCGAAGTTCTTGCGCGCGAGCAGGATCTGCGCGCCGCGGTAGCGCGGCTGGTTGAGAACGAAATCGGGGTTCGGCTTGCGCGTGGCCGGGTCCGCACCCGGCACGCCCGGGTCGAGGAAGCGCCAGGGATCGAACAGGTTCGGCCCGTAGCCGGTGCGCTTGATCGACTTCAGGAACTGCTTCGGGATGATGACGTCGGTGTCGACGTTGGCGCGGTCGAGCGGCGCCACCAGCGCGTTCAGCACGGTGAACTTCTCCATGGCTAGCGCCAGCCCCTCACGTCGACGAAATGCCCCGCGATCGCCGCGGCGGCGGCCATCGCCGGGCTGACGAGGTGCGTGCGCCCGCCCGCGCCCTGCCGCCCCTCGAAGTTGCGGTTCGAGGTCGAGGCGCAGCGCTCGCCGGGCTCGAGGCGGTCGGCGTTCATCGCCAGGCACATCGAGCAGCCCGGCTGGCGCCATTCGAAGCCGGCCTCGCGGAACACGCGGTCGAGGCCCTCCTTCTCCGCCTGGGCCTTCACCACGCCCGAGCCCGGGACCACCATCGCCAGGCGCACGCTCGGCGCCACTTTCTTGCCGCGCACCACCGCGGCCGCGATCCTCAGGTCCTCGATGCGCGAGTTGGTGCACGAGCCGATGAACACCTTGTCGAGGCGGATTCTCTGGATCGGCGTGCGCGGCGCGAGCCCCATGTAGACGAGCGCGCGCTCCATGCCTTCGCGCCTGACGGGATCCTTCTCCTTCTCAGGGTCGGGCACGCTGTCTTCCACCGTGACCACCATCTCGGGCGAGGTGCCCCAGGTGACCTGCGGCGCGATCGCGCGCCCCTCGAGCTTCACCTCGCGATCGAAGCGCGCGTCGGCGTCGCTCGTCAGGGTCTTCCAGTAGGCGACCGCCTGGTCCCACTCGGGGCCGGTCGGTGCAAAAGCGCGGCCCTTCAGGTACTGGATCGTGGTGTCGTCCACCGCCACCATGCCGGCGCGCGCGCCGGCCTCGATCGACATGTTGCAGACCGTCATGCGGCCTTCCATCGACAGCGCGCGGATCGCGCTGCCGGCGTATTCGATCGCGTGCCCGGTGCCGCCGGCGATGCCGATGCGGCCGATGATCGCGAGCACGACGTCCTTCGCGGTGACGCCGCGCGCGAGCTCGCCCTCGACCTGCACGCGCATGTTCTTCATCTTGCGCGTCACCAGGCACTGCGTGGCGAGCACGTGCTCGACCTCGGAAGTCCCGATGCCGTGCGCCAGGCAGGCGAACGCGCCGTGCGTGCTGGTGTGCGAGTCGCCGCACACCACCGTCATGCCCGGCAGCGTTGCGCCCTGCTCCGGGCCGATGACATGCACGATTCCCTGGCGCCGGTCGAGAAACGGGAAGTAGGCTCGCGCCGGGTGCTCGCGCATGTTGGCGTCGAGCGTCTCCACCTGCAGGCGCGAGGTCGGGTCCTCGATCCCCTCGATGCCGCGCTCCCAGCCGGTGGTGGGCGTGTTGTGGTCCGCGGTCGCGACCACCGAGCCCATGCGCCAGGGCGCGCGCCCCGCGAGCTTCAGCCCCTCGAAGGCCTGCGGGCTGGTGACCTCGTGCACCAGGTGCCGGTCGATGTAGACGAGCGCGGTGCCGTCCTCCTCGACGTGCACCACGTGGCTGTCCCAGAGCTTGTCGTAGAGGGTCCGTGCGGTCATGTCGCGATGCCGGCGCAAAGGTGGATTCTACCCGAACACGGGGCGAGAGCCGGCCCCGGGCCGATATCTGCCTTGTAATTTAGACGCGACGCGTCTAATATGCAAGCCATGTTCGAGCGCCTGTGCACGCCCCGGCTCGGCGCTCTGGCGCGGCGGTTTCCCGCGGTGGCGATCGTGGGGGCGCGCCAGGCCGGGAAGACCACGCTCGCGCGCGCCGCGTTCCCCGATCGCGCCTACGTGGACCTGGAGGACCCGCGCATCGCGCAGCGCTTTCGCGACGATCCGCGGCTTGCGCTGGACGCGCTCGCGCAGGGCGCGGTCCTCGACGAGGCGCAGGCGGTTCCCGAGCTGTTTGCCGCGTTGCGCGGCGCGATCGACGCGGATCGGCGCCGCAACGGCCGCTTCATCGTGCTCGGTTCGGCCCAGCCGGCGCTGGTGCGCGGAGTCGCCGAGTCGCTCGCCGGGCGCGTCGCCGTTCTCGAGCTCGACCCGCTCGCGGCTTGCGAGGCTGCGACGGGAAACCGGCCCGTGGACTGGCGCACGCTCTGGCTGAAGGGCGGCTTCCCCGATGCGCTCGGCGGCGACTTTCGAGAATGGTGGGAAGCGTACCTGCGCACGCTGCTCGAGCGCGATCTCGCACGCTACGGAGTCGCCGCCGATCCGCTTTTCATGCGGCGCCTGCTGACGATGCTCGCGCACCAGCACGCCGGCCCGTTCAACGCCTCGGCGCTCGCGGCTTCGCTCGGGGTCTCGTACCACACGGTGCAGCGCCATGTGGACGTGCTCGAATCGGTTTTCCTCGTGCGCCGGCTGAGGCCCTGGTTCCGCAACGTGGGCAAGCGCCTCACCAAGGCGCCCAAGGTCTACCTCCGGGATACCGGCCTTCTGCACCACCTGCTCAACATCGGTTCGCACGAGCAGCTCGACGCGCACCCGTCGCGCGGCGCGAGCTGGGAAGGCTTCGTCATCGACGACATCCTGCGGCGCGAGCGCGTGGCGCACCCGGCGTCGCAGGGCTGGTTCTGGCGCACCCAGGCCGGCGCCGAGATCGATCTGCTGCTCGATCGGGGCGAAACGCGCATCGCGGTCGAAGTCAAGGCGGGCCGGGCCGGCGCGCCCCGCGCGCTGCGTTCGCTGCGCGAATCGATCCCCGACGTCGAGGCGGACCGCGCCTGGATCGTCGATCAGGCCGCGGGGATCGAGCTGCTCGCGCCGGGAATCGCGCGCACCGGCTTCGAGCGCGCGCTCGCGGGGACGCCTTGAGCGGATCGGCAAGTGCTGCAGAATTCGGCCCGATTCGCTACGGCCGCTTCGCCCGCGCCTGCTCGTAGAGCGGCATCACGCGTGCCGCGTAATTGCGCAGGTCCGCGATGCGGGTCTGGCGTGAGGGGTGCGTGGAGAGGAACTGCGGCGGCTGCCCACCCCCGGTCTTCTGCATTTTTTCCCAGAGCGAGACCGCGGCGCGCGGATCGAACGCGGCGCGCGCCGCGAGCTCGACGCCGATGCGGTCCGCCTCGACCTCGTCGGTGCGCGAGTTGGGCAGGTTGAACGTGAGATCCAGCACCATCTGCGTCAGGTCCTGCGCCCCGCCGGACACGCCGAGCACCGCCCCGACCACCGAGATGCCGACGCTCTGCGCCATCGCCTGCGAGGCGCGCTCGCGGCCGTGCTCGCGCAGCGCGTGCGCGATCTCGTGGCCGATCACCGCCGCGAGCTCGTCGTCGCTCGCCTGCAGCCGCTCGATCAGGCCGGCATAGACCGCGATCTTGCCGCCCGGCATGCACCAGGCGTTCACCTCCTTCGAGGCGATCACGTTCACCTCCCAGCTCCAGCCCGGCGCGTCGCCGCGGAAGACGCCGGTCTGCGGGATCAGCCGGCCGGCGATGCCGCGCACGCGCGCGAGCTGCGCGGCGTCGCGGTTGAGCTGCCCCTTGGCCGCGGCCTCCTGCAGCACCTTGCGGTAGGCGTTCGCCGCGCTGCGGTTGATCGTGCCCGAGGAGACCAGCATGCTCTGCTGCCGGTCCACCCCGACGACGCCCGGCTGCGTGGTCTGAACGCTCTGGCAGCCGGCTGCAAGGACCAGCAGGAGAGGAAAAACGCTTTTTCGCATTACTGCAAGCCTACACCCGCACTTTCCAGGCGACGAGCACCCCGCCGGCGAGCGCGAACAGCGCGCTCAGCGCGAAGCTCGGCGTGGCGCCCAGCGACTCCCAGCTCCAGCCGGCGGCGAGCGACCCGACCGCGCCGCCGAGCCCGTAAGTGACGCTGGAGAACAGCGCCTGGCCGCGCGCCGCGAGCGGCCCCGGGAAGAGGCGATGCACGGCGGCGACCGAGCTGGCGTGAAACGCGCCGAAGGTGGCCGCGTGCAGCAGCTGCGCCGCGGCCAGCACGGCGAGCCACTCCACCCCCCAGCCGATGGCGAGGAATCGCGCCACGGCGCAGGCGAAGCTCGCGAGCAGCAGCGCGCGCAGCGTGAAGCGCCGTTGCAGCTGCGGCAGGCGCAGGAAGAGCACGATCTCGGCCAGCACGCCGACCGTCCAGAGAACGCCGATCACGGTCTTCGAGTAGCCCGCGGACTCCAGGTAGATCGCGTAGAAGACGTACATCGCGCCGTGCGCCGCGGACATGCAGACGCAGGCGCCGAAGAAGGCGAGCACCATCGGGCGGCGCAGCACCGCGGC
>JBFLYF010000150.1:0-7745 GCA_040756795.1 Pseudomonadota bacterium | reverse complement strand
AGCTGCGCGTCGCCAGGCGCTCGTAGAACGGCAGCCCGGCGGCGAGCCGGCGGTTCGGCTCGCGCCGGATCAGGCCGTCGTGCTCGAGCAGGCGGATGCCCTCGCGCACGGTAGAGCGGTTGACGCCGAACTGCCGCACCAGCTCGGCCTCGGTGCCGATCGGCTCGCCGGGCCGGATCGCACCGGCGAGGATGCGCCGCTCGATCGCCTCGGCAACCAGCCGGTAGGCCGGCGTGGCGCGGATGCGGCGGAATTTTTCGGGGAGGCCCGCCATATTCTTGACTGGAAGGGGCACATCGTCCGACAATCCGACGCCAATTGCAATCGCCCCGGGCGAACGTCGCAGGCCCGGGGGTTCCGTCTGATGGAGGAGGATCTATCGGATCGACAGATGCAGGGGCGTTGCTGCGCGTGCAGGGCGTGGGCGTGCGCTTCGGGGGCATCATCGCCCTCGACAGCGTGTCGTTCGACGTGGCGCGCGGCCGCATCGTAGGGCTGATCGGCCCGAACGGCGCCGGCAAGACGACGCTGTTCAACTGCCTGTCGCGCCTGTACCAGTGCGACGACGGCGACATCCTGTTCGACGGCGCCTCGCTGCTGCAGGTGCCGCGCCACCGCATCGCTGCGCTGGGCATCGGGCGCACGTTCCAGAACCTCGCCTTGTTCCGCACCATGAGCGTGCTCGACAACGTCATGGTGGGCCGCCACTGCCGCACCGCGAGCGGGTTTTTCGTCAACAGCCTTCGCCTGCCCGCGGTGGCGCGCGAGGAGCAAGGCACGTGGGAGAAGGCGCGGGCGCTGTTGCACCTGCTCGGGCTGGAGGCGGTCGCCGGCACGCGCGTTGCCGACCTGCCCTTCGGCACCCAGAAGCGCGTAGAGCTCGCCCGCGCGCTGGCGAGCGAGCCCAAGCTCCTGCTGCTCGACGAGCCCGCCAGCGGCCTGAACCACGAGGAGGTCGGCGTCCTGGGCAATCTGATCAAGGAGATCCGCGACCGGCTCGCGCTCACGATCCTCCTGGTCGAGCACCACATGAGCCTGGTGATGAGTATCTCGGATCGCGTGGTGGCACTGAACTTCGGCAGGAAGATCGCCGAGGGCAGCCCGGCCGAGGTGCGGCAGGATCCGGAGGTGATTCAGGCGTACCTTGGAGGCGCGGCCTGATGGCGCTGCTCGAGATCTCGAACCTGCACGCCTCCTACGGGCTGACGCGCGTGCTGCACGGCATCAGCTTCGGCATGGAGGAAGGCACGATCACGACCCTGCTCGGCGCCAACGGCGCCGGCAAGACCACGACCCTGCGCGCGCTCTGCGGCATGGTGCGCACCGAGGGCGAGGTGCGCTTCGCGGGCCAGCGCATCGACGGCCGCGCCACCGAGGACATCGTGCGCCTCGGCATCGCGCACGTCCCCGACGGCCGCGGCACCTTCGTCAACCTCTCGACCGAGGAGAACCTGCGCCTGGGCGGCTACGTGCGCAAGGACAAGCGCGAGGTCGGGGCGGACCTGGAGCGCGTCTACGGCTACTTCCCGCGCCTGAAGGAGCGTCGCGAGCAGCAGGCCGGCACGCTCTCCGGCGGCGAGCAGCAGATGCTGGCGGTGTCGCGCGCGCTGATGCTGCGGCCCAAGCTCATGCTGCTCGACGAGCCCTCCTTCGGCCTGGCGCCGCTCATCGTCAGGGAGCTGTTCGGCATCCTGCGCGCGGTCAACGAGCGCGAGCGCGTCAGCATGCTGGTGGTGGAGCAGAACGCCTCGATGGCGCTCGACCTGGCCGACCACGCCTACCTGATCGAGACCGGCCGCGTCGTGCTCTCGGGCACCGCGGACGAGATCAAGCGGAACGATGCCGTGCGTCGTTCCTACCTGGGCTATTGAGGCGAAGGGGACACCGCACATGGATGCACTGATCCACCAGGTGATCGCCGGGCTCGCGACCGGCGGCATATACGCCAGCCTCGCCCTGGCGCTGGTCATGATCTACCAGGCGACCCACCTGGTGAATTTCGCGCAAGGCGAGATGGCCATGTTCGCCACCTATATCGCCTGGTCCCTGATCGAGGCCGGGATGCCGTATTGGGCGGCCTTCTTCCTCACCGTCGGGTTTTCGTTCGTTTTCGGCGTGCTGGTGGAGCGCATCGTGATCCGACCGGTGGAGAACGCGCCGGTGCTCGCGGTAGTGGTGGTGTTCATCGCGCTGCTCGTCATACTCAACAGCGTCACCGGCTGGATCTATACCTACACCATCAAGACTTTCCCCAGCCCGTTCCCTGCCGAACCGATCTTCGGCAAGTATCTGACCTCGCACCAGGGTGGCGCCATCGCCGTGACGCTGGTCGTGCTGCTGCTGCTGTTCGCCTTCTTCCGCTATACGCCGCTCGGGCTCGCGATGCGCGCGGCGGCGCAGAACCCGGAATCCAGCCGCCTGGTCGGCATTCGCGTCGGCTGGATGCTGGCGCTCGGCTGGGGGCTTGCGGCGGCGATCGGTTCGGTGGCCGGCATGATGGTGGCGCCGATCATCTATCTCGACCCGAACATGATGGGCGGCGTGCTGCTGTACGCGTTCGCGGCCGCGCTGGTGGGCGGAATCGACAATCCCTGGGGCGCCGTGTTCGGCGGCTTTCTGGTCGGCGTGCTGGAGAACGTGCTGGGCGCTTTCGTCATCGGCAACGAGCTCAAGCTCGCGGTCGCGCTGGTGCTGATCATCGGCGTGCTGGTGGTGCGGCCATCGGGATTCTTCGGCAAAGTGCTGGTGACCCGCGTATGAGCAGGCGCCAGCTCATCTTCCTTGCGGCGCTGCTCGTGGCAGCGTGCGTGCTGCCGTTCGTGGTGAGCAACTACCGCACCTTCCAGTTCAACCTCGTGATCATTTACGCGATCGCGCTCCTCGGGCTGAACATCCTCACCGGCTACAACGGTCAGATCTCGCTCGGCCACGGAGCGTTCTACGCCATGGGCGCGTACTGCACGGCCATCCTCATGGACAAGTTCGGGGTGCCTTACTGGGCGACGCTGCCCGCCGCCGGCGCGCTGTGCCTGCTGTTCGGCTTCCTGTTCGGCCTGCCGGCGCTGCGCCTCGAGGGACTGTACCTCGCGCTTGCCACGTTCGCCCTCGGGGTCTCGCTGCCGCAACTGCTCAAGTACCACCAGTTCGAGAAGTGGACCGGCGGAGTGCAGGGCATCGTCATCCCGAAGCCCGAAGCGCCCTTCGGCCTGCCGCTCAAACCGGACCAGTGGTTGTACTTTTTTTCGCTCGCGGTAGCGCTGCTCATGTTCGCGATCGGCTGGAACCTGCTGCGCGGCCGCATCGGCCGCGCCCTGATCGCGATCCGCGACCAGCACGTCGCGGCGGAAGCGATGGGCGTCAACATCGCCATGGTCAAATCGCTCACGTTCGGCGTGTCGGCACTTTATACGGGGATCGCCGGTTCGCTCGGCGCGATCGCGGTGCAGTTCGTCGCGCCCGACAGCTTCAACATCTTCCTGTCGATCGTGTTTCTGGTCGGCATCGTGATCGGGGGCCTCGCCTCGATCTCGGGCGCGATCTACGGCGCGCTGTTCATCCAGTTCGTGCCCAACGTGGCGGACGAGATCTCGAAGGCCGCGCCGTGGGCGATCTTCGGAGTATTCCTCATCGGCTTCGTGTACGTGATGCCGATGGGAGTCGCGGGCGCCCTCCGCATGGCCGTAGCGCGGCTGGGGCGAAAGAGGCAAAATACCTGAAGCACCATCGAAGGAGGAGACCATCATGAGATTCAAGCTGGTTCCAATTGCAGCACTGCTCGGCGCTGCGCTCGCCTCCCCGGCCGCGCTGGCGCAGAAGAAGTACGATCCGGGTGCGTCCGATACCGAGATCAAGATCGGCAACACCAACCCCTACAGCGGCCCGGCCTCGGCTTACGGCACCATCGGCAAGGCGATCGGCGCCTATTTCAAGATGGTCAACGAGCAAGGCGGCATCAACGGACGCAAGGTCAACTTCATCTCCTACGACGACGGCTACAGCCCGCCGAAGACGGTGGAGATGGCGCGCAAGCTCGTCGAGCAGGACCAGGTTCTGCTCCTGTTCCAGACGCTCGGCACGCCTCCCAACACGGCGATCCACAAATACATGAACATGAACAAGGTGCCGCAGCTGCACGTCGCCACCGGCGCCACCAAGTGGAACGATCCGAAGAACTTCCCCTGGACCATGGGCTGGCAGCCGAACTATCAGGCCGAGGGGCGCGCCTACGCCGCCCACATCCTGCAGACCAAGCCCGACGCAAAGATCGGCATCCTTTACCAGAACGACGACTACGGCAAGGATTACGTCAAGGGGATGAAGGACGGCCTCGGCGACAAGGCGGCGAGCATGATCGTCAAGGAAGTCTCGTACGAGGTCACCGACCCGACCGTGGACTCGCAGATCGTGCAGCTGCAGAGCTCGGGCGCCAACGTGTTCTTCAACGTCACGACGCCGAAGTTCGCGGCGCAGGCGATCCGCAAAGCCTACGACATCGGCTGGAAGCCGGTGCACTACATCAACAACGTTTCGGTGTCGATCAAGACCGTGCTGGGGCCGGCGGGGCTCGACAAGTCGGTCGGCATCCTGTCCTCCGGCTACCTCAAGGACCAGACCGACCCGCAGTGGGCGAACGACCCGGCGATCAAGAAGTGGGAAGCCTTCATGAAGAAGTATTACCCCGAGGGAAGCCTGCTGGACGGCTCGAACTTGTATGGCTATACGGTGGCGACCACGTTGCACGAGGTGTTGAAGAGAGCCGGCGACAATTTGACCCGCGAGAACATCATGAAGCAAGCCGCCGGCATGAACGGCTTTCGCATCGACACGTTGATGCCCGGCATCACGATCAAGACCAACCAGGACGACTTCGCGCCGATCGAGCAGGTGCAGATGATGCGGTTCAACGGCAAGAAGTGGGACTTCTTCGGAACGGTGCTGGGCAAGTAGCCGCTTACGCTGTGGTAAGGTAGAAGCGCGAGCTGCGGCTCGCGCTTTTTTTTGGAGGAGTTTCCGATGGATCTGAGCGAAAAAGTGCTGCGGCTCAAGCCCGCCGGCATGGCGGCGGAGGAATGGCAGGTGCGGCTCGAGCTCGCCGCCTGCTACCGCGCTTTCGACTGGCTGGGCTGGACCGAGCTCATCTACAACCACATCACGGCGCGCGTGCCCGGGCCCGAGCGCCACTACCTGATCAACCCCTACGGCCTGTGGTACAGCGAGGTGACCGCCTCCAACCTCGTCAAGGTGAACCTCGCCGGCGAGACGATGGACGGCTCGAAATACCCGGTGAACCGCGCCGGCTTCGTCATCCACAGCGCGATCCACGCGGCGCGCGAGGACGCGCAGTGCATCATCCACACCCACTCCACGGCCGGCAGCGCGGTGGCCTGCAAGAAGGACGGGCTGCGCTTCGACAATTTCTACAGCGCGACGCTTTTCGGCCAGGTCGCGTACCACGACTTCGAAGGGGTCACCACCGACACCGCGGAGCAGCCGCGCCTCGTGGCGAGCCTCGGCGCGAAGCCGATCCTGATCCTGCGCAACCACGGCCTGCTGGTCGCCTGCCCGGGCATCCCGGAGGCGTTCACCACGTACTGGACGCTGCAGCGCGCCTGCGAGATCCAGGCTGCGACCGACGCGATGGCGGGCAACAACCTGCCCATCACGGCAAAGGTGCTCGCGGAAACTCCGGCGCGCGTCGCGCCGTTCCGCGCCGGGCCGCGCCCGGGCGGCCTGGCGTTCGACGCGCTGCTGCGCCGCGCGGGAATTCGGTACGAAGACTTGGTCTAGATCTTACTCGAGGAATCTTCTCATGGACAAACGAGGCCACAAGGAACGCTACGAAGCAGGACTGCAAACGCGCCGCGACGTGCTGGGCTCCGACTACGTCTCGCGCTCGCAGGCCGCGGTGGACGACTTCAGCCGCGAGTTCAGCGAGCTGCTCAATACCTACTGCTGGAACGACATCTGGAACCGGCCGGGCCTGGATCGCAAGACGCGCTCGCTGCTCAACCTGGCGATGCTCTCGGCGCTCGGGCGCGAGCACGAGCTGAAGCTGCACGTCAACGGCGCGCTGAACAACGGCCTCACCAAGGACCAGATCAAGGAGGTGTTCCTCCAGGTCGCGATCTACTGCGGCGTGCCGGCCGCGGTGGTGAGCTTCCGCTGCGCGCGCGAGGTCTTCAAGGAGCGCGGCGCCTAGGCGCGCCTCAGGCCATGATGTGCAGGCCGGCGTCTACGTAGATCACGTCGCCGGTCATGCCGGAGGACGCGCCGCCCACGAGGAACGCCACCGCGCGGCCGATCTCGGCGATGTCCACCAGGCGCTGCCCCGGCGAGCGCTTCACCGCCATGTCGATCAGCTCGTCGAAGTGGTCGATGCCGCTCGCGGCGCGGGTGCGCAGCGGCCCGGGCGACACCGCGAACACGCGGATGCGGCGCTCGCCCAGCTCTTTCGCCAGGTAGCGCACCGAGGCCTCCAGCGCCGCCTTCACCGGCCCCATCAGGTTGTAGTGGTCCACGACCTTGTCGGCGCCGTAGTAGCTCATGGTGATCAGGGTGCCGCCGTCGCTCATCAGCGGCTCGGCGAGGCGCGCCATCTCGATGAAGGAGTGGCAGGACACCTGCATCGCCTGCAGGAAGCCGGCCTGCGAGCAGTCGAGGACGCGCCCGTGCAGGTCGGCGCGCGGCGCGAAGGCGATCGAGTGGATGGCGAAATCCAGGCGCCCCCACTCGGCGCGCACCCGGTCGAACACGGCCTGCATCTGGCCCGGCTGGGTGACGTCGAGCGGCAGCAGCAGCGCCGCGTCGATCTGCGCGGCGAGCGGCTCCACGTATTTCTTCGCCTTGTCGTTCAGGTAGGTGAGCGCGATCTCGGCGCCGAACGCGCGCAGCTTGTCGGCGCAGCCGAAGGCGATGCTGTCGGCGTTGGCCACCCCGATCACCAGCCCGCGCTTGCCTTTCAGCATCTCGCCGACGCGAGATTTCGGGTCCCACACGGTGGGCAGCACATCGACTCCCTTGGGGGAGACAACCATCGCGGTATCGCTCATGACGGGACCTCCAGGATTTGCCGCATGTGCTCGTAGAGAGCGCGGGTCTCCTCGCTCATCTCCGAGCTGGAGCCCGAGACATACTCGCAGTCCGCGAGGGCGCGTGCCCGCTCGCCCGCGTCCTTCAGCAGCGCCGGCAGCGTCTCCAGCGCCTTCGCGGGCTCGAACTCGGCGATCATGGTCTGCTGGTGGATGATGCGCGTGCGCGCCACCTCGCCCATCGAGGCGAACGGCTCGCGCGCCGTCAGCAGCTCGTTGGCGCGCTCGAGCCGGTCGCGCCGCACCGCCTTGCGCGAGCGCGCGAGCAGGATGAGCATCCGGATCACGCCGACCGCGTAGTTGCCGCGCGTCATCTGCGCCAGCGCCTGGCGCACCTCGGGAACCGCGCGCAGATCGGTGCCCGCGACCTGGCTGATCCTGGGCGGCTCCACGGCGCCGATCGCGCGCATCAGGGGCGCGGAGTAGATGGCGTAGAAGCTGACCTCCAGCCACGCGTCGCGCAGGTCGCGCGCGGCGTCGAACCAGTGCGTCACCAGCTCGGCGAGCGTGCGTTCCATGGCGAGGAAGGGGTTGGCGGGATCGGCCTGGTGCCGCCTGGCGCGCACCGCCGCGGCCAGCGGCGCGACCGGCGCGAGCAGCGGATTGCGGTCGCTCATCAGGTAGCGGCGCGCGCGCAGCGGCTGCGCGGCGATGCGC
>JBFLYF010000015.1:0-19800 GCA_040756795.1 Pseudomonadota bacterium | reverse complement strand
TCCCAGCGCCGCGCGTCGGAGTGCGCGTCGGCCTCCGCCAGCAGCTCCGCGGCGCTCGGCTCCATTCTCCTGCTATGCTCGCGCCGCGCGCCGCGGCGCGTCAAATTCCGATGCAATCCTTCTTCGCCACCGTACCGCGCGGGCTGGAGCGGCTGCTCGCCACGGAGCTCGGCGCGCTCGGCGCGCGCGAGCCGCGCGAGGCCGCGGGCGGCGTCGCGTTCAAGGGCGGCTGGGAGGCGTGCTACCGCGCGAACCTGCATTCGCGCCTCGCCTCGCGCATCCTGTGGCGCGTCGGCGAGTTCGCCTATCGGGACGAGGGGGACCTGTATGAAGCAGCCCGGTCGGTGGACTGGAAAAGCCATTTCGAGGTCGAAAAGACGATACGCGTCGCGGTGTCGGCGCAGGCAAGCCCGCTGAAAAGCCTCGATTTCGCCACGCTGCGCGTCAAGGACGCGGTCTGCGACCGCTTCCGCGACACGCTCGGCCGGCGGCCGAGCGTAGAGCGCGCGCGGCCCGAGGTCAGGATCCACGCCTTCCTCGAGCACAAGAGCGGCACCCTGTACCTCGATACCTCGGGCGAAGCGCTCTTCAAGCGCGGCTGGCGCACGGGACGGAGCGAGGCGCCGCTGCGCGAAAACCTCGCCGCGGGCATCGTCCTGCTCTCGGGCTGGCGGCCCGGCGAGCCGCTGCTCGACCCGATGTGCGGCGGCGGCACGATCCTCGTGGAAGCGGCGGCGATGGCGCGCGGCCGCGCTCCCGGAATGAACAGGGGGTTCGGTTTCGAGAATCTGAAGAGCTTTGATCCTGCATTGTGGGAAAAAATAAAAAGAGAGCAAGAAGCAGGATCTCGAAGCAAGCTCGAGATCTTCGGCAGCGACAGCGACCCGCGGGCGCTGAAGCAAGCGCGGCGCAATCTTGCCGCGGCCGGTGTCGAGCGCTGGGTGAGGCTCGAGCAGGCCGACGTGCTCGAGCGCGCGGCGCCCGCCGGCGCGGGGGTCATGATCGCCAACCCGCCCTACGGCGAGCGCCTCGGCTCGAAGGAAGAGCTCGCGGCCTTCTACCCGAGGCTCGGCGACGCGCTGAAAAAGCGCTTCGCCGGCTGGCGCTGCCACTTCTTCACCGCCGACCTGCGGCTGCCGAAGCTGGTGCGCCTCGAGCCCGCGCGCCGCGTGCCGCTGTACAACGGCGCGCTCGAGTGCCGGCTATACGAGTTCAGGATGGTTGCGGGGAGCCATCGGCGCGCGCGGCCGCACCGTGGCTAGCCGGCGCGGGGATCCTGCCGACGACCTGGACCATGGTGTAGGAGATGGTCAGGGTGTCGGGCCTGGACAAGTGCTCGCGCAAGCGGCAGAGCAGTTCGTCCAGCTCGCCGGCGGCGAGCGTGCCGAGCGCGAGGATCGACTCGCGCATGCCCTCCACGGTCGCCGGCAGGTGCATCATCATCGGGTCGCCCGCGCGGAGCGCGCGCAGGCACGGCCGCACGCGAAGCTCCGTCAGGCCCCTGGCGAGGAACATCGCGTAGAGCCGGGGACCGAGCAGCACGTCGGCGCCGTTTCTCGCGAACGTCTCCATCATCGCGGCGAGAAGCCGGTCCCAGGCCGGATGCGGGGGCGAGCATTCCATCGTCCGCGCGTTGGACTCCTGGGCGAACACGATCCCGCCGGGACGGGCCAGGGTCACCATATGATCGAGGACTCGCGTGCCGTTCGGAATGACGCTCAGCGCAAACCGGCAGTGCACCAGATCGAACGACGCCGGGGGCAAACCCGTCGCGAACGCGTCCGCGCGCTCGAACGCGACGTTTTGCAGGCCATTGGCGAGCGCCCAGTCGCGGGCGACCGCGAGCTTTGCAGCATCCACGTCGGCTCCAAGTACTTTGCCCGTGGGCCCCACCCGGTGGCTCAGGACGTCGGTGATCCCCCCCACGCCACAGCACAGATCCAGGCAGCGCCAGCCGGGCCCGACGCCGATGCCCTCGAGCATGGCATCGGCGTCGGCGCGGAACAGGTCGGACTGCATGCGCAGCCGGGCGACCTCCGCCGCGGAAGTCTTGATGGGGTACTGCGTCTGCACGCTAGCGCTTGAAGGAGTTCGAGCGCAGCGCCTTGCAGATGTGGATGCTGTACTCGAGGTAGAACTTCTGGCGTCCGAGCTTCTGCGCTTCGCGGTGCTCGGGATGCCGGGCCCACGCGCGGTGCGATTCCTCCGAGTCGAACTCGACGATCGTGCAGCGCTCGCCGTCCTCGGCGGTAAAGCCCTTGTGCGAGACGTACCCCGGCATCGTCTTCGCCAGCTCGTTCATTCTCGCCGCCCACTGAACGTATTCATTCATGAGTTCCGGGCGGACGCGCGAGCGGAAAACGGTCACCATCATGGCGTTTTCTCCTTGATCATCCTTTGTAGGCGCCCCAGGCAAGGCAGAGCCAGCCGGCGAGGAACGCGAGGCCGCCCGCCGGCGTCACGGCGCCGAGCCAGCGCGCGCCGGTGAGGCTGAGGACGTAGAGGCTGCCCGAGAATAGAGCGGTGCCGGCGAGGAAGAGCCAGCCGGCCGCCACCGGCGCGCTTCCAGGCCAGCGCGTGTACGCCCACCCGGCCGCGATGAGCGCGAAGGCGTGATACATCTGGTAGCGCACGCCGGTCTCGAACGTCGCGAGCAGCTCGGGGCCGAGGCGGCTTTTCAGCCCGTGCGCGGCGAAGGCGCCGAGCGCCACGCCGAGGAACGCGCTCAGGCTGCCGAGCGCGAAGAACAGCCGATCCATCGAAGTTCTCCAAAAGCAAAGGGCCGCTCGCGCGGCCCTTCGCATTGTGCCCGAGAAGCCGGTCAGACGATATCCAGGTGCTCGATGCCCTTGGTGAGGTCCTTGTCCTTCATCTCCTTGCCGTGCAGCTTGATGTTGAGGCGCACCTCGTTGGTCGAGTCGGCGAAGCGCAGCGCGTCCTCGTAGCTGATGCGGCCCGCCTCGTGCAGGTCGAACAGCGCCTGGTCGAAGGTCTGCATGCCCAGCTCCCGCGACTTCTTCATGATCTCCTTGATGCCGTGGATCTCGCCCTTGAAGATCAGGTCCGAGATGAGCGGGGAGTTGAGCAGCACCTCCACCGCCGCCGCGCGGCCCTTGCCTTCCTTGAGCGGGATGAGGCGCTGCGAGATCACCGCCTTGAGGTTGAGCGACAGGTCCATCAGCAGCTGGTGGCGGCGCTGCTCGGGGAAGAAGTTGATGATGCGGTCCATCGCCTGGTTGGAGTTGTTGGCGTGCAGCGTGCCGAGCGCGAGGTGCCCGGTCTCGGCGAAGGCGATGGCGTGCTCCATCACCTCCATGTCGCGGATCTCGCCGATCAGGATCACGTCGGGCGCCTGGCGCAGCGTGTTCTTGAGCGCCGCCTCCCAGGAGTCGGTGTCCACGCCGACCTCGCGCTGCGTGATCAGGCAGTTCTTGTGCGGGTGCACGTACTCGACCGGGTCCTCGATGGTGATGATGTGGCCGTGCGAGTTCTCGTTGCGATAGCCGATCATCGCGGCGAGCGAGGTCGACTTCCCCGAGCCCGTGCCGCCGACGAAGAGCACCAGGCCGCGCTTGGTCATGGCGACGTCCTTCAGCACCGGCGGCAGCTTCAGGTCCTCGAAGTTCGGGATCGAGGTGGTGATGACCCGCAGCACGGCGCCGATGTTGCCCTGCTGCACGAAGCAGTTGACGCGGAAGCGCCCGATGCTCGCCGGGGCGATGGCGAAGTTGCACTCCTTGGTCGCCTCGAACTCGGCCGCCTGCTTGTCGTTCATGATCGAGCGCACCAGCATCGCGGTGTGCTGCGCGGTGAGCGCCTGCTGCGACACCGGCGTCATCTTGCTGTCGATCTTCATCGCCGGCGGGAAGCCCGCGGTGATGAAGAGGTCCGAGCCCTTCTTCGCGATCAGCGCGCGCAGCAGGTCGTAGATGAACTTGGTTGCCTGTTCCCGTTCCATGGCTCAGTCCTCAGGTTAACCGGCGAAGTTATCTTTGTTCGCCGCCTTGCCGCGGGCTTCCGCCATCGAGATGACGTTGCGCTTGACCAGCTCCTGCAGGTTCTGGTCGAGCGTCTGCATGCCCAGCTGCCCGCCGGTCTGGATCGCGGAGTACATCTGCGCGATCTTGTTCTCGCGGATCAGGTTGCGGATCGCCGGCGTGCCGACCATGATCTCGTGCGCAGCCACGCGCCCCGCGCCGTCCTTGGTCTTGAGCAGCGTCTGCGAGATGATGGCGCGGATCGACTCCGAGATCATGGCGCGGATCATGTCCTTCTCGGCCGCCGGGAAGACGTCGACGATGCGGTCGATGGTCTTGGCGGCGGAGGAGGTGTGCAGCGTGCCGAACACCAGGTGCCCGGTCTCGGCGCCCGAGAGCGCGAGGCGGATCGTCTCGAGGTCGCGCATCTCGCCCACCAGGATCACGTCCGGGTCCTCGCGCAGCGCGCTGCGCAGCGCGTTGGAGAACGACAGCGTGTGCGGCCCGACCTCGCGCTGGTTGATGAGGCATTTCTTCGACTCGTGCACGAACTCGATCGGGTCCTCGATGGTGAGGATATGGCCTTCCTCGTTCTCGTTGATGTGGTTCACCATCGCCGCGAGCGTGGTGCTCTTGCCCGAGCCGGTGGGGCCCGTCACCAGCACGATGCCGCGCGGCTGGTCGGCGATGTCCTTGAAGATCTTCGGGCACTTCAGGTCTTCCAGCGACAGGATCTTGGAGGGGATGGTCCGCATCACCGCCGCGGCGCCGCGGTTCTGCACGAAGGCGTTGACGCGGAAGCGCGCCAGGTTCGGCACCGCGAAGGAGAAGTCGCACTCGAGGTTCTCCTCGTAGAACTTCCTCTGCCCGTCGTTCATGATGTCGTACACCATGGCATGCACGTCCTTGTGCTCCATCGCCGGCAGGTTGATGCGCTTGACGTCGCCGTGCACGCGGATCATCGGCGGCAGCCCCGACGACAGATGCAGGTCGGAGGCCTTGTTCTTGACCACAAATGCAAGCAATTCAGTGAGATCCATTACAATTCCCCCAGAGCCGAGTGGCCAAAGTATGCGGTCAATCCACGACAACTTGCAAGCCGTTCGGGACCGCATCGCCGGGGCCGCCGCGGCCGCGGGCCGCGACCCGCGCAGTGTGACGCTTCTGGCGGTCTCCAAGACCCACCCGGCGCCGCTCCTCGCGCAGGCGCACGCCGCCGGGCAGCGCGCTTTCGGCGAGAACTACGTCCAGGAAGCGGTCGGGAAGATGGACGCGCTCGCCCTCGCGGGCCTCGAGTGGCACCTGATCGGGCCCCTGCAGAGCAACAAGACCCGGCTTGCCGCGGCGCGCTTCGACTGGGTGCAGACGCTCGAGAGCGAACGAATCGCGCGCCGCCTCTCGGGGCAGCGCCCGGGGAGCCTGCCGCCGCTCAACGTCCTGATTCAGGTGAACGTATCGGGCGAGGCCTCGAAGAGCGGGGTCGCGCCCCCGGAAATCGAGGGCTTGTGCGTTCTTGTCTCGAGAATGCCTCGCCTCAAGCTGCGAGGCTTGATGGCCATTCCCGAGCCGGGCGCCGATCGAGCGCGTTACCAGGAACTGAGATCTCTCTTCGAGAAGCTGAAAGACCGGTTCCGGTTCGACACGCTCTCGGTGGGGATGTCCGACGATCTCGAGATTGCGATCGCCGAGGGCGCCACGATGGTTCGCATCGGCACCGCCATCTTCGGACCGCGCGAGGCAGTGAAGGACGCCGCGTGAAGATCACCTTCATCGGCGGCGGCAACATGGCCACCGCGCTCGCCGGCGGATTGATCAAGCGGGGGCAGGCCGCAAAGGACATCCGCGTTGTCGAGCCCGACGCGGCGGCGCGCCGGCGCATCCGGAAGCTCGGCGTGACAGTCCTGGAAAGGAGCGACGCAAAAGCGCTCGCCGGCGCCCGGCTGGTGGTGCTCGCGGTCAAGCCGCAGCAGATGCGCGAGGCCGCGCGCGCGCTCGCGCCGCTGCTCGAGGGGCGGCTCGTGGTCTCGATCGCCGCGGGCATCCGCCTTGCCGACCTGCGGCGCTGGCTGGGCGGGCACCGCGCGCTGGTGCGCTGCATGCCCAATACCCCGGCGCTGATCGGCGCGGGCATCAGCGGCCTGTACGCGCCCGCGGGCGTGAGCGCGGCGGCAAGGCGCAGCGCCGAGCGGGTGCTCGCCGCGGTCGGCAAGACCGTGTGGCTGAGGCACGAGCGGCTCCTCGACCCGGTGACCGCGGTGTCGGCGAGCAGCCCGGCCTACGTGTTCTGGTTCGTCGAGCAGCTTGCTGCAGCGGGCGTGGATTTGGGTTTACCTCAGGATGTATCCATGAAGCTCGCCAAGGAAGCCGTTCTTGGCTCGGCCAGGCTGGCCGCAGAAAGCGCGGATTCGCCCTCCCTCCTGCGCGCGCGGGTGACCTCCAAGGGCGGCACGACCGAGGCGGCGCTCAGGGTCTTCGAGGAGGAACGCCTCGCCGAGCGCTTCAGGCGCGCGGTCGAGGCGGCGAGCCGGCGCGGCGCGGAGCTCGGCGCATTGCTGGGGAAGGACTAGATGCTGAGCGAAATGCTCTCCATCGTCGTGCGCTACGTGGGCGGGTTCTTCGTCTTCATGCTGCTGCTGCGCTTCCATTTCCAGTGGCTGCGCGTGCCGTTTCGCAACCAGCTCGGCGAATTCGTCATCGCCACGACGCGCTGGATGGTGACGCCGGCGCGGCGGCTGATTCCGCCGCTCTTCGGCCTCGATCTGGCGAGCTGGCTGTGCGCGTGGCTCCTGCAGGCGCTGGTGCTCGCCACGCTCGCCACGCTCGGCGGGCGCGACCTCGCCGCCGCGCCGGGGGTCGCGACCGGCATCCTCGCGGCGCAGTCGTTCGTCGACCTCATCCAGTACAGCCTCGAGATCCTGCTCGTCGCCGTGATCCTGCAGGCGGTGCTGTCCTGGGTGAGCCCCTACAATCCCCTGCAGCCGGTGCTCGACACCGTCACGCGGCCGCTGCTCAGGCCGATCCGGCGCTTCGTGCCGCCGATCGCCAACGTCGACATGTCGCCGGTGGTGCTGATCCTCGCCATCATCCTGCTGATGGTGCCGCTCGAGCAGCTGCGCCGCTCGGTGGCGGGGCTGTTCTGAGCGCGTGTTTCCGATCAGCGCCGTACTGCCCGAGCCGCCCGGCATCAAGGTCATCGACGTCGGCGCGATGTCGCTCGGCGAGGACAAGGACCCGTACGCGAAGCTGCTCCACGCGGTGCCCTGCGAGGTGATCGGCTTCGAGCCGGTGGCGCGCGAGTGCGAGCGCCTGAACCGCGGCGCGCGGCCCGGCTGCCGCTATCTGCCGTACGCCATCGGCGACGGTTCGCAGCAGATGTTCTACGAATGCAACTTTCCCATGACGTCGTCGCTGCTCGAGCCGGACGAGGCGCTGCTCGGGATGTTCCACGAGCTCCTCGACGTCACCCGCGTGGTCGACAGGCGGCCGGTGCAGACCGTCCGGCTGGACGACATTCCCGAGACGCGCGGCGCCGATTACCTCAAGCTCGACGTGCAGGGCGGCGAGCTGATGGTGCTGCAGGGCGCCGGCGAGAGACTGCGCGAGCTGCTCGTGGTGCACACCGAGATCGAGTTTCTGCCCATGTACAAGCGCCAGCCGCTTTTCGGCGACATCGACGCTTTCATGCGCGGCCGGAGCTTCGTGCTGCACAAGCTCTCCGGACTGAACAGCGCGACATTCAAGCTGCCCGGCGTGGAAGTCGAGCTCTCGACGACGGTCAACCAGGCGATGTGGGGCGAGGCCGTCTACGTGCGCGACTTCCGCGCCTTCGACCGGCTCGGTGCCGATGCGCTGCTCAAGATCGCGGTCATCCTGCACGAGAACTACGGCTCGACGGATCTCGCCGCCGTGGCGCTCGCCGCATACGACCGCAAGGCGGGCGGCGCGCTCACGGATCACTATCTCGAGCTGCTTTTCGCGGGGTCGGGCTCGCAGTGAGCTGGTGGCGGCGCGACGGCGGGCGGGTGATCCTGGAGTTGCACGTGCAGCCCGGCGCCAGGCGCAGCGAGGTCGCGGGACTGCACGGTGGGCGGCTCAAGATTCGCGTTGCGGCGCGCGCGGTGGACGGCGCGGCGAACGAGGCCTTGATCGAGTTTCTCGCTGGGATCTTCCGGACGGCAAGAAGGAACATCACCCTCGAGGCGGGCGCCGCCTCGCGGCACAAGCGCGTCTCGGTGTTCGGCGCGCGGCGCGATCCCGAGTCCCTGCTCTAGCGCCTGAAGCGGATCTCCTCCGGGTAGGGGAAGACGTCCTCCTGCACGCCGGCGCGCAGCTGCGCCTGCTTGCCGGACCAGAACGCCGGGTCCATGAGGTCGGCGTGGTGCTCGAGAAACGCCTCGCGCGCCTCGTGGTTGGTGACGAGGAAGCTCGCGAACTGCTCGGGGAAAACGTCGCTCTCGCCCACGGTGTAGTACGGCTCGGCCGAGATCTCCTCCTCGGGCGTGCGCGGCTCCGGGATGCGGCGGAAATTGCAGTCGGTCATGTACTCGATCTCGTCGTAGTCGTAGAACACGACGCGCCCGTGCCGGGTGATGCCGAAGTTCTTGACCAGCATGTCGCCCGGGAAGATGCCCGCGCCCGCCAGCTCCTTGATGGCGCAACCGTAGTCGCGCAGCGCGCGCCGCATGCCCGCCTCGTCCCTGTCGCGCGCCGCCTCCTGCAGGTAGAGGTTGAGCGGCTGCATGCGGCGCTCGATGTACATGTGCTTGATGACGATCCTGTCGCCCTCGATCTCGATGTTCGAGGCGGCCTCGGCCTTCAGCTCTTCGAGCAGCGCGGGATCGAAGCGCTCGATCGGCAGCGCGACCATGGAATATTCGAGCGTGTCGGCCAGGCGCCCGACGCGGTCGTGGTACTTGACCAGCTGGTACTTGCGCTTCACCGTCGCGTGGTCCATCTCCTTGGGCGGCGCGAAGCGGTCGCGGATCACCTTGAACACGTACATGAACGAGGGCAGGGTGAAGACCAGCATCACCATGCCCTTGATGCCCGGCGCGACCACGAAATTGTCCGACGAGTGCTTGAGGTGATAGAACAGGTCCCGGTAGAAGAGCGTCTTGCCCTGCTTGGCGAGGCCGACCACGTTGTACATCTCGGCGCGCGGCTTCTTCGGCATCAGCGTCCTCAGGAACGAGACCGTCGCGGCCGGCACCTCCATGTCGACGAGGAAGTAGGCGCGCGCGTACGAGAATAGCGTCAGCAGCTGCTCCTGCTCGGCGAGCAGCGCGTCCAGGAACAGCTCGCCGCGCTCGTTCTGCAGGACCGGCACCGCGAAGGGCAGCTCGCGGTTGCCGTTCAGCACCTTGCCCACGATGTAGGCGCCCTTGTTGCGGAAAAAGAGCGAGGCGACGACCTGGATCTGCAGGCTGGGGCGGGCGCGCGTCGGGCGCGGAAAGTGCGCGCGCAGGGCGCGCACCAGGCTCCTCAGGTCGCGGCGCAGGTCCTCGAACGGGTTGGCGAGCTCGAAGTCGCGCACGATGCGCTCGAGCGTGGCGCGCAGCCCCGCGCCGTTCGCCCCGCCCCGGGGGTAGTAGCAGCGGTAGGCGGGCTCCTCGCCCTCGAGGTGCTCGGTGGCGACCGCGGGGCGCCAGAAGATGAACTCGTTGCGGTAGTAGCGCCGGTGCAGCACCTGGCAGGCGACCGAGTTGTAGAAGGTCTCGGCGCACTCGGGCTGCCTGTGCTCGTGCAGGAGCGGGATGTAGGCGAGCTTGATCGCCGGCCAGAGCGACTCGTCGACCTCGGCCTCGGGAAAGCGGTCCAGCACCGCGCGCACCGCCTCGGCGACGCGCGCGTCGTACATCGGGATGCGCTCGCGCGCGAGCACGCGCATCGCTTCCCAGTCGGCCCGCTCGAACAGGCGCTTCGCCTCGCGCGAGGCCTGGCGGAAGAGCCGGTAGTGCCGGTCGAAGCCGGCGAGGATCTCGCGCGCGACCTCCGCGGCCCGCGCGCTGCGCGGGTCGCGGAGCGGCAGGACTCTCGCCGGCTCGCTCACGCCCTCAGGCCACTTTCTTGGCTTTCGCCTTCTGGTCGAAGAACTGCTCGTCCTCGGTCGAGCCGTGCAGCGCCGTGGTCGAGGCCTTGCCGCCGGTGCACACCTGCGTCACCTGGTCGAAGTAGCCGGTGCCCACCTCGCGCTGGTGCTTGACCGCGGTGAAGCCGCGCTCGGCGGCGGCGAACTCCTTCTCCTGCAGCTCGACGAAGGCGCTCATGCCGCTGCGCGCGTAGCCGTGCGCCAGGTCGAACATCGAGTAGTTGAGGGCGTGGAACCCGGCGAGCGTGATGAACTGGAACTTGTAGCCCATCGCGCCGATCTCGCGCTGGAACTTGGCGATCGTCGCGTCGTCCAGGTTCCTCTTCCAGTTGAACGACGGCGAGCAGTTGTAGGCGAGCATCTTGCCCGGGTATTTCTTGCGGATCGCTTCGGCGAACTTCCTCGCGAAGGCCAGATCCGGCGTTCCGGTCTCGCACCAGACCATGTCGGCATACTCGGCGTAGGCGAGGCCGCGCGACACCGCCTGGTCGAACCCCTTTCTGGTGCGGAAGAACCCTTCCGAGGTGCGCTCGCCGGTGAGGAACGGCTTGTCGTTCTCGTCCACGTCCGAGGTGACGATGTCCGCGGCCTCCGCGTCGGTGCGCGCGAGCAGCAGCGTCGGCACGCCCATCACGTCCGCCGCGAGCCGCGCGGCGACGAGCTTCTGCACCGCTTCCTGCGTCGGCACCAGCACCTTGCCGCCCATGTGGCCGCATTTCTTGACGCTGGCGAGCTGGTCCTCGAAGTGCACGCCCGCGGCGCCCGCCTCGATCATCGCCTTCATCAGCTCGAAGGCGTTCAGCACGCCGCCGAAGCCGGACTCGGCGTCGGCCACGATCGGCGCGAACCAGTCGATGTCGCCCTTGCCTTCCATGGTCTGGATCTGGTCGGCGCGCAGCAGCGCGTTGTTGATGCGCCTCACTACCGTGGGCACCGAGGAAACCGCGTAGAGCGACTGGTCCGGATACATCGAGAGCGAGTCGTTGGCGTCGGCCGCGACCTGCCAGCCCGAGAGGTAGATCGCCGGCACGCCGGCGCGCACCTGCTGCATCGCCTGGTTGCCGGTGAGCGCGCCGAGCGAGTGGACGAACGGCCGCTCGAGCGCCATCTTCCAGAGCTTCTCGGCGCCCAGCTTCGCCAGCGTGTGCTCGATTCTCACCGAGCCGCGCAGCCGCACCACGTCGGCGGCGCTGTAGCCGCGCTTCACGCCCTTCCAGCGCGGGTTCTCGGCCCAGTCCTTCTCCAATTGCGCGATTTCCTGGTCTCGTTGGGTCATCATTTCTCCCTGTGAAATGTGCAGGTTGCAGGTCGTTGAATATCAAGCACATTAACGCCCTGGATGACGCAGAGCAACAATCCGTTGCGGTTCCATTACCTACAAGGAAACAAGGATTTACAGGGCCTTAGACGAACCTTGTTTCACAATGCGGTGAGTGGTTTCAATTTCCTGCTGCTGCGCAAAAACCCGCTCGCGGGCGCTAGGTCTGCACCAGGCGCCGGTGGCCGTGCACGCTCATCAGGATGCCGATGCCGATGAACAGCGTGAGGAGCGAGGTGCCGCCGTAGGAGATGAAGGGCAGCGGCACGCCGACCACCGGCAGGATGCCCGAGACCATGCCCATGTTGACGAAGGCGTAGGTGAAGAACATGAGCGTGATCGCCGCGGCGAGCAGGCGCGCGAAGACGGTGGCGGCGTTGGCCGCGATCATCAGGCCGCGCGCGATGAGCAGCGTGTAGAGGGCGAGCAGCACCACGTTGCCGACCAGGCCGAACTCCTCCGAGAACACGGCGAAGATGAAGTCGGTGTGGCGCTCCGGGATGAACTCGAGGTGCGCCTGGGTGCCGTGCAGCCAGCCCTTGCCGCCGACGCCGCCCGAGCCGACCGCGATGGTCGACTGGATGGTGTGGTAGCCGGCGCCGAGCGGGTCGCTCGTCGGGTCGATCAGCGTGAGGATCCGCTTTCTCTGGTACTCGTGCAGCAGTCCCCAGAGCGGCACCAGGCTCGCGGCGCCGAGCACGGCGAGCGCGCCGAGCACCTTCCAGCCGATGCCGGCGAAGAAGATGACGTAGAAGCCGGCCGCGGCCACCAGCACCGCGGTGCCGAGGTCGGGCTGGCGCGCGATCAGCGCGACGGGTACCGCGAGCAGCAGCGCGCCGAAGGCGAAATCGCGCAGCCGCAGGCTCGCCTCGTTCCTGTGGAAGTACCAGGCGAGCATCAAGGGCAGGGCGAGCTTCATCATCTCCGAGGGCTGGAAGCGCGTCACGCCGACGTGCAGCCAGCGCCGCGCGTTGTTCACCACGTCGCCGTAGAGCGCCACCGCGACCAGCAGCGCGACGCCGGCCAGGTAGGCGAGCGGCGCGAAGCGCATCAGGGTCTGCGGCGGCACGCGCGAGGCGAGCCACATCGCGGCGAGCGCCACCGCGAGATTGACGAGCTGCGCGGCGACGCGCGCCGGCTGATCGATGCTCGCCGAGTACAGCGTCGCGAGGCCGATCGCCGTGAGCGCGAGCGCGATCGTCAACAGCGGGCCGTCGATGCCCGCGGCGAGGCGCGCCGCGATGCGGCGCGGCGCGAGCAGCGCGGGATTCAACGCCATCATTCGCCTGCCTCCTCCCGCTCCCCGTCGTCCTGCGGCGCCGCCGGAGCATCGGGCAGCTTGCCGAGCAGGTAGAAGTCGAGCACGGCGCGCGCGATCGGCGCGGCGTAGCGCGCGCCGAAGCCGCTGTTCTCGACGATCACCGCGAGCGCGATCTTGGGGCTCTCGAGCGGCGCGAACGCGATGAACAGGGCGTGGTCCCGGAAGCGCTCGGCGAGCTTCTTCTCGTCGTACTTTTCGCCCTGCTTCAGGCCCACCACCTGCGCGGTGCCGGTCTTGCCGCCGCTCGTGTACGTGGCCCCCGCGAAGGCGCGCGCCCCGGTGCCTTCCCTGTTCACGCCCGCCATGGCGCGTTTCACGAACTCGATGTTCTCGGGCTTGAACGCCGCCTGGCTGAGCAGCGCGGGCTCGACGTGGCGCCGCTCGCCGGTGCGCAGGTTGTCGACGCGCGAAACGAGGTGCGGGCGGTACATCTGGCCGTTCGCCGCGAGCGTCGCCACCGCTACCGCGAGCTGCACCGGCGTGTAGGCGTTGTAGCCCTGGCCGATGCCGATCGAGATGGTCTCGCCCGCGTACCACCTCTGCTGCTCCGGGCGGCGGAAGCGCTTGGTCTTCCACTCGGGGGAGGGCAGCACGCCCTCGGCCTCGCCGTTCAGGTCGATGCCGCTCCTCGCGCCGAAGCCGAAGTGCTTCATGAATCCGGCGATGGCGTCGATGCCCATGTCGTTGGCGAGCATGTAGTAGAAGGTGTCGGAGGACTTGACGATGGACTGATACAGGTCGACGGTGCCGTGGCCGCCGCGCTTGGAGTCGTGGAAGCGCCGGCCTCCGAACTCGAAGTACCCGGGGTCGTTGATCGCGCTCTTGAAGCTGCGCTTGCCGAGCTCGAGCGCGGCGAGCGCCATGTACGGCTTGAAGGTCGAGCCCGGCGGGTAGACCCCGGCGATGGCGCGGTTGTTCAGCGGCCGGTCGGGCGAGCTGTTGAGCTCGCTCCAGCTCTGCGGGTCGATGCCGTCGACGAACAGGTTCGGGTCGAAGCCGGGCCTGGAAACGAAGGCGAGCACCCCGCCCGTGCCGGGCTCGAGCGCGACCAGCGCGCCGCGGCGAGCGCCGAAGGCGGCCTCGGCCACCTGCTGCAGCCGCACGTCGAGCGTGAGCGTGACGTTGTTGCCGGCCTGCGCCGGGGTGCGCGCGAGCGTGCGGATGCCGCGTCCCGCGGCATCGATCTCGACCTGCTCGAAGCCGGTGGTGCCGTGCAGCTCCTGCTGGTAGCTCGCCTCGATGCCCGCCTTGCCGATGAAGTCGGTGCCGCGGTAGTTGGCTTCCACCCCGAGCTCCTCGAGCTTCTCCTGGTCCCCCGGGTTGATGCGGCCGATGTAGCCGACGACGTGCGAGGCGACCTCGCCGAAGGGATACTGGCGGAACAGGCGCGCCTTGATCTCCACGCCGGGGAAGCGGTAGCGGTTGGCGGCGAAGCGCGCCACCTCCTCGTCCGAGAGCCGGGTGCGGATCGGCAGGCTCTCGGCGTTGCGCGTTTCCGCCAGGAGCTTCCTGAAGCGCGCGCGGTCCTTCGCCTGGATCTCGACCACCCGGTCGAGCTCGGCGACGGTGCGCTCCAGGTCCTTCACCTTGGCCGGAAAGATCTCGAGCGTGTAGGCCGAGTAGTTGCGCGCCAGCACCACGCCGTTGCGGTCCAGGATCAGGCCGCGGTTGGGCGCGATCGGCACGATCGAGATGCGGTTCTCCTCGGCCTTCGCGGCGTAGGTGTCGTGCTGCACGACCTGCAGGTGGAAGAAGCGCGCGAGGAGCAGCGCGAACGCCGCGAGCACCACCAGGCCGGCGAAGCCCACGCGCAGCTGGAAGAAGTGCAGCTCGCGCTCGTGGTCCTTCAGCTCGGCGACATGCATCAGGGACATGTCAGATCGCCCTCGTTTCGTCCACCTCGGCGGCGCGGCGCTGCGGCAGCAGCAGCAGCGGCGTGACCACCGGCCAGAGCGCCGCGCCCGCGAGCGGCCCCACCGCGATCTGCCAGCCCGGGAACTCGGCCCCGGCGGCCAGGCGCACGGCGAGCCCCACGCCCTGGGCGGCGAGCAGCAGCGCCGCGACGTGCAGCGCCTGGCCCCAGAGCGCAAACCACAGGATCCTGCGCGACAGCGTGATCGCGGCGAAAGCGAGCAGCGAGTACGCGAGCGCGTGCTGGCCGAGCAGCACGCCGTTGCCGACGTCGATCAGCAGGCCCAGCACCCAGCCCGCGCCCAGGCCCACCAGGCGCGGCTCGCGCACGCACCAGAAGGCGAGCACCAGGGCGACGAAGTCGGGCGCGAGCGCCACGTTCCTCCACGGCAGGAAATTGGCGAGCAGCGCCACGGCGAGCGAGCCGAGGATGGTGCTCGCGCGCACCGGCAGGAGGATCGGCTGCGCCGCGGGCGCGTCAGCGAGCTGCATCGGCCTCCCTGCCGCGCCGGGGCTTGCGCGTCTTGCCCGGGGACCGGTCGCGCGGCGCGCCCGCCTCCTCGGGGCTGGGGACGAGCTTGGCGTCGTTGCGCAGCACCAGCACGTAGCGGCCGGCGTCCACCTCGGCGGCGGGCTGGCAGACGATGCGCGCGAAGGCGTAGGCGGCGTCGCGCTCGACGTGCGCCACGGTGGCCACCGGCAGCCCCGGCGGGTAGGTGCCGTCGATGCCCGAGGTCACCAGCCGGTCGCCGCTCTGGATCTCGGCGTTCGCCGCCATGAAGCGCAGCTCGAGCATCCCGGAGGCGCCCGCGCCGAAGGCGACCGCGCGCAGGCCGTTTCTCACCACCTGCACCGGGATCGCCTGGTCCTTGTCGGTGAGCAGCGTCACCTCGGCGGCGAGGGCGTGGGCGCGCGTCACCTGGCCGATGACGCCCGCCTCGTCGACCACGGGCGAGCCCGCGCGCACGCCGTGCTGCGCGCCCTTGTCGATCACCACCTTGCGCGCGTAGGGGTCGCGGCCGTTGTAGAGGATCTCCGCGGGCGTCGCCTTGAGCGCGAGGCGCTCGGGCGCGCCCACCAGGCGGCGCAGCTCGTCGGCCTCGGCGCGCGCCGCCTCGTAGCGCTGCGCCGATTGCGATGCGGCCAGCAGCCGCGCGCGCAGCGCGGCGTTCTCCTCGCGCAGCTGCGCCTGGCTCGCGAAATAGCCCGCGACGCGCTCGCCGAGCTGCACCGGCAGCGTCGCGATCAGCTGCAGCGGATAGACGGCGAGCGCGAGCGCGCTTCTCAGGTTCTCGGTGTAGCGGAAGCGCGCGTCCATCACCAGCAGCGTGAGCGACAGCGAGGCGAAGAACGCCAGGCGCACGAGCGGCGCCGGACCGCGGTTGAAGAACGGCGGGGGGCTGTGCTCCATCCCCCGGATCACATGCTCACTCGCTGGTGAAGATCGGCCCGAAGTGCTCCATCTTCTCGAGCGCCTTGCCCGAGCCGCGCACCACGCAGGTCAGCGGATCGTCGGCGACGATCACCGGGAGCCCGGTCTCCTCCATCAGCAGCCGGTCGAGGTCCCTCAACAGCGCGCCGCCTCCGGTGAGCACCATGCCCTTCTCGGCGATGTCGGCGCCGAGCTCGGGCGGGGTCTGCTCGAGCGCCGATTTCACCGCGGAGACGATCTGGTTGAGCGGCTCGGTGAGCGCCTCGAGGATCTCGTTGGAGGAGATCGTGAAGCTGCGCGGAATGCCCTCGGCGAGATTGCGCCCTTTCACTTCCATCTCGCGCACCTCGCTGCCCGGGAAGGCGGAGCCGATCTGCTTCTTGATCATCTCGGCGGTGGTCTCGCCGACCAGCATGCCGTAGTTGCGGCGGATGTAGTTGATGATCGCCTCGTCGAACTTGTCGCCGCCGACGCGGACGGACCCCTTGTGCACCGCGCCGCCGAGCGAGATCACGCCCACCTCGGTGGTGCCGCCGCCCACGTCCACCACCATCGAGCCGGTCGCCTCCGCCACCGGGAGGTCGGCGCCGATCGCCGCGGCCATCGGCTCCTCGATCAGGTACACCTGCCCGGCGCCCGCGCCGATCGCGCTCTCGCGGATCGCGCGGCGCTCGACCTGCGTCGAGCCGCACGGCACGCAGATGATGATGCGCGGCGAAGGCGAGAAGAGCTTGTTGTCGTGCACCTTCTTGATGAAGAACTTCAGCATCTGCTCGGTGACGGTGAAGTTCGCGATGACGCCGTCCTTCATCGGGCGGATGGCGACGATGTTGCCCGGGGTCTTGCCGAGCATCATCTTCGCGTCGCGCCCCACGGCCTGGATCGATTTCTTCGCGTTCGGCCCGCTGTCCTCGCGGATCGCGACCACCGAGGGCTCGTCCAGCACGATCCCCTTGCCGCGCACGTAGATCAGCGTGTTCGCGGTGCCGAGGTCGATCGCCAGATCGTTGGAGAAGTAGCTGCGCAGAAAACCGAACATGTTCGTGGCCGACCCTTTCGCGTGAAGCCCCAAGTGTTGCGTGAACTTCGGCTGCTAAAGCCAAGTCCGGGAAACGATTCTTCCCGAGGCGGCTATGATACGCTTATCGCGACCCCCGGCAAGCCTAAGTCGGGGTATTTGTGGCACTTTTCCTCCATGTCCCTCAGCCTAGACGAGGTCCAGAGAATCGCGCGCCTTGCCCGGATCGCCGTCGGCCGGGAGGAAGCCGAGGGGGTCGCCGCGCAGCTGAACCGCGTGCTCGGCCTCGTCGACCAGATCCAGGCCGTCGATACGCGGGGCGTCGAGCCGATGGCGCATCCGCTGGACGCCCGGCAGCGCCTGCGGCCGGACGCGGTCACCGAGGCGGACCGGCGGGAGGAGTTCCAGAAGGTCGCCCCGGCGGTGGAGGGGGGCCTCTACCTCGTCCCGAAGGTGATCGAGTAGGTGCTGAACGCTTCCCTTTCCGAGCTCCGCGCCGGTCTCGCCGCGAGGAAGGTCTCCTCGGTCGAGCTGACCGGGCTGTTCCTCGAGCGGATCAGGGAGCTGAACGCTCGCCTCAACGCCTTCATCACGGTCGACGAGGAGCGCGGCATGGCCGATGCGCGCGCCGCCGACGAGCGGCTCGCCCGCGGCGGGGCGGGGCCGCTCACCGGCATCCCGATCGCGCACAAGGACATCTTCTGCACCAGGGGCATGCTCACCACCTGCGGCTCGCGCATGCTCGCCAACTTCGTCAGCCCCTACGACGCGCACGTCGTCGAGCGCTTCGGGCAGGAGGGCGCGGTGCTGCTCGGCAAGACCAACATGGACGAGTTCGCGATGGGCTCCTCCAACGAGACCTCCTACTTCGGCCCGGTGCGCAATCCCTGGGACGGGGAGCGGGTGCCGGGCGGCTCCTCGGGCGGCTCCGCGGCCGCGGTCGCGGCGCGCATGGCGCCGGCCGCCACCGGCACCGACACCGGCGGCTCGATCCGGCAGCCGGCGGCGCTCACCGGCGTCTCGGGCCTGAAGCCCACCTACGGCGTGGTGTCGCGCTACGGCATGATCGCTTTCGCCTCCTCGCTCGACCAGGGCGGGCCGCTCGCGAGGAGCGCCGAGGACCTCGCGCTGCTGATGAACGTCATGGCCGGCTTCGATGCGCGCGATTCCACCAGCCTGGAAAGGGACAGGGAGGACTACGCGCGCCACCTGAACCTGGAGCCGAAGGATCTTCGCATCGGCCTGCCGAAGGAGTTCTTCGCCGAGGGCGTGGAGCCGCAGGTGCTCGAGCGCGTGCGCGAGGCGGTGCGCTGGTTCGAGCGGCAGGGCGCGAAGACGGTCGAGATCACCCTGCCCAACTGCGCGCTCGCGGTGCCGGTGTACTACGTGATCGCGCCGGCCGAGGCCTCCTCCAACCTGTCGCGCTTCGACGGCGTGCGCTACGGCCATCGCGCGGCCGAATACGCGGATCTCGCCGACCTGTACCGGCGCACGCGCGCCGAAGGCTTCGGCGCGGAAGTCAAGCGCCGCATCCTGATCGGCACCTACGTGCTCTCGCACGGCTACTACGACGCCTACTACCTGCAGGCGCAGAAGGTGCGGCGCCTGATCGCGCGGGACTTCGCCGAGGCCTTCGCGCGCTGCGACCTCGTCCTGGGGCCGACCTCGCCCACGACCGCGTTCGCGCTCGGCGCGAAGAGCGCCGACCCGGTGCAGATGTACCTGAACGACATCTTCACCATCCCTGCGCCGCTCGCGGGGCTGCCCGCGCTCTCCATCCCCTGCGGCTTCGACGCCGCGGGCCTGCCGGTGGGCCTGCAGATCATGGGCGACTACTTCACCGAGGCGAGGATGCTCGGCGCCGCGCACCGCTACCAGCAGGCCACCGACTGGCACCTGCGGGTGCCGAGGGAGACGCCGTTATGAGGTGGTTTGCGGTGTTGCTTTGTGCTTTCTCTCTGAACGGTTTTTCTCAAGAGAAAAGCGAAACCCACGAGCTCATCGGCAACCTGGGCGGGCGCGCGGCGCTGCTGCACCTGTATGCGACCGGGCAGCCCGACGGCGGCGCGCGCCTCACGGGCGAGTACCTGCTGCTGCCGACGCTGCAGCAGCGCTTCCTCGAGGGCGAGAGGAGCAAGCAGCTCGGCGTCACCTTCCTCAGGGAGGGCGACTCGCCGATCTTCTACGGCCGGCCGGCGGGCGCCTCGCTGCAGGGTACCTGGCAGGGCGGCGTGTTCAAGGGCGCGCGCTACGGTCCCAAGGGCCAGCCGCGCGAGCGCTTCGAGTTCAGCGAAAGCTTCCCGGGCATGGACGGCTACAGCGCCGCGGCGCGTTGCGAAATCGCCGATGCGCGCTACAAGGCGACGCTCGCCTACGTGGTCGAGGGCGGAAAGCTCAAGAGCCTCGAGTGGCGCTCGCAGCTCGCCCCGGGCGGGCATGCCTGCGTGCTGCCCGCGCTCGAGCAGCGGCCGATGCAGGGCGGGCTCGCCGCCGCCGCGGGACGCTGCCGCGTCACGCTGAGGGACCTCGGCGAGTTCGTGCGCGTCGCGGCCGAGGACTGCGCCGAGTACTGCGGCTCGCAGGCGTATCTCGAGCCGGTGCTCGTCGACCGGCGCGGCGGCTGCACGCTGCTGCGCCCGCAGCAGGCGAGGTAGCGCGGTGCCCTGGGAAATCGTCGTCGGCATCGAGACGCACGCGCAGCTCGCCACCCGCAGCAAGATGTTCTCGGGCGCGCC